>JAGCRE010000113.1 GCA_017964865.1 Alphaproteobacteria bacterium
AATTCGCATACGACGATAACACCCAATGGGTCGCTTTCGGGTGGTTTGATAAATGTGACTGGTGGGTGGACAATCACAAATTATGGTTCGATAACAAGCAATCTTAATGTCTGTGATTATTGTAATGTTCGTATTGAAAATGCCGGCACATATAATGCGGGGGCTGTTTTAGGGACGGGGGCCACAATAACCCAGGTCATACATAACCAAAACGATATTACAGAATTGTTTGGAATCGGGGTTGGGTATGATGTGGAAATATCTGATACAAGTGTCGCGTTAAATTGGACCAATATCGTGACAAATACAGGTGACGCCAGTGAATATAAATTATCATCTGCAAAAATTCGTTTGGATAATATCGCAATATTTAATGGGCCGATTGTGTTAAGCGGAACATCATATTTGTATATCGATGCTGGTATTGACACAGATACAGTATTGTTTAGCAATGTTTCTGGTGATGGAACAATTCTTGTGGCGGATGACAATGTTGATTCATTACATCTTGTCCAGGCATATAAAGATAGCAATCGCATATATCTGCGTCTTGTTCGATCGGGTGATTATGGACGAATCTTGAATAATGACGTTGGACACTTCTTGAACAATTTACGTGCAACATCACCAGACGATAAATTATTGAAACGTTTGGACAATGCCGATAGTGAACAAGAATTAAAACGCATAATGTCACACAGTGTTCGTATTCATCCAATTAAAATGATGAACAATATTAAAACACTGTATTCACATAAAACCGCAGAAACAATGCGTATAGACCATGATGACGGTTTTGGAATTATGCCAGAATTTCTGTTTTCAAATAATATGCAGATGTTTGGAATTGAACCAAATGTGAATATAAAACTAGATGATGATTTACGTATGAAAATATATGGGCATTTTTCATATTTGAAATACACCGATGATATAAATGAATATTCTGGCACGTCATTTGGGGGTGGGGCAGATATAGTTTATGATTTGTCATCAAATAATTTTGTTCGTGCATATGGCGGGGTGAACTATACCGTATTTAATGTTGGACCAGTGTTTAACGGTTTGGAAAAAACAGAAAATCCGGGTGGTTGGTCTGGTTTTGTAAATACTGAAATTGGACACAGGTTTGTGGTTGATAATGATTATTTTATATCACCATATGTTTTGTTGGGTGGTGATTATATGACAATGTTAAATGATACAGGATTTGATGTTTATGGTGGTGCCGGGGCCGATGCAGGGTATAAATTTAATTGTGATGGACTGGAATATACCTATGCGGTGCGTGGAATTGCAAGTTCCAATATGAATTTTGGTGCCGATGTAAATGTTTCTGTGTGGTCGGTAATGGATGCTGTGGGGGCCGATTTTAAATTCGGTATGTTGCACGATAGTGATTTTGGTTTGTCGTATCACATATCTTTAAATGCCAGATTTGATTTTTAATCGATTATTTTACCACGCAGTGATGCCTTGTTTGCTGCTGTGATTTCGATATTACACATTTGTTTGGGTGTGGTATCTGGTTTGGTAACAATGCATGGTTGCAG
>JAGCRE010000114.1 GCA_017964865.1 Alphaproteobacteria bacterium
GCTGATGAAACACACCGGTTGGGCGTTGTTTATTCGTTGGACCAACAAACAATTGACCAAGACGAATATGTTGATGATTTGTTTGTCCTGTGGCAGTTTAAGGGGGTGGGGCGAATCGAAATTGGTTTGACCGATTCTGTTACTGAAAAGTTGGGGTTGGGTTTGCCAGATGTTGGTGGATTGCGTATGAACAACAATCCTATATTTTATAAAGAAATAAAACCGTCTGGTGCGGTTATATCGGATACTATTCTTGATTCGGGTGATGGGGCACCACGTGTAAATGTTGTGTCGGCATCGCGTGATGGTGTGCAATATGGCCTGTCGGTTGCAGGGTTTTCAGACAAATATGATTTTGCTGTCGATGGTGGAATAAAATTGCGTTATCCACATGGCAAGACAAAAACAGCATATTCTTTTGGTGCATCGTTTATGTCGCACCCCAATCGATTTGACCAATCACAATTTTCACCACGTGCAACCGCCGATTGGCGAACCCAATTTTCCATGGCGATGAATTTACAGTATAACAGTTTAATGTTTGCGTTAACTGGACGTGCGATTTACGACGAAAATCCAATTGGCATAACTGGGGACGGTATAATTGTTGGCACCGGGATTAGTTATGATTTATTAAAATATACCGTATCATTATCTTATACGGTTTCTGATACGGGTATTTGGCACAAAGGTATTGATGATTTCATAAATCATACAGTTGTGTCGTCTTTTCGGTATAAATACAGCGAAATTGTTGACGGTTGGTTTTCAATTGGCTTTACCGATGAAACACCATTTGTTGCAGCCGGAATACGTGCAACGTTTTAATAATGTTTGATATAAAAAAACACCGGTACATACCGGTGTTTTTTTATTCTTTTGCAACATTATTGTGTAATGTCGTTTAACAATGAACTTAATCTTTCTACACTGTCGGTGTCGTTCATTGCCGCGGCAATGGTCATAGCAGATTCTAAATCATTGCGTGATGCTTCAATCTGACCCATTTGTAAATTCAATGCCGCAGATTTTTCAAAGTAAGACATTGCGTTTGCCGACATCGATTCGCGTTCTGCCGCAGTTGGCAATCCTTGAATTTGTTCAGATATAACACGCACCGCTGCCGAATAGTCATTGATTGCCGATGTGTAATCACCAATCGCTGTATATGCTTCGGCACGTTCTGCATATACGGTTGGATTTACAATGCCGTCCGGACGTGCAAGTGAATTGGTATAGTCTGCAATTGCACCCTCCCAATTCTTTAACCACAGGTTTAATTGACCACGTTTTGCATACAGGTCACGTAATTGTAAAACATCTGCATCGTTTGTTGCACGAACAGCCAACGCGTTGTTGATGTCGTTTAATGCAGCTTCGTAATCATCAAGTCTGGTGTTAAGAAGTGAACGATCATAAAACGCGACAGAACTGTTTGGATTCATTTCAATCGCAGTATTAAAGTCGTTTAATGCACCACCGTAATTGCCCGATTGCATATAGGCTTCGCCACGTAAAACATACATATCTGCGGTCGGGCTATCCGAATCGATTGCCGTTGTTAAATCAACAATTGCATCATCAATTTCGCCAGCCAACAATTTTGTCTTGCCCGATTCGTAATAATCATTTGCAGATTGCAATGCTTCTTCGGTGATAACCGCACCATCATTTGCAGGTGTGCGATGATTTAATACACCATGACTGCGACCCAAAATATAAAATGTTGCCGCAATAAAGAACAAAATTATAAACCAATAAACATAAATCGATAACGACCATGGATTATATGTTTTTTTGCTTTGTGTCGCGTGCAAACCAACAGAATCCGGGGCCTTTGACGGTTTTGAATTTTTGATGGTAATATGTTTTTTCATATTAAATCTCCCTTCCTGATAATTGAATCTTAGAAAGATTTTGCAATCACGTCAATTGTTTTCTGTTTTATTTTTTTAATTTTTCCAGATTCTAAATTTTCCAGTTTAATTGAACCAAAAGATATGCGGTGTAATTTCTTGACCGGGGCACCGATTGCAGCCAACACAATACGGATTTCATTCTTTTTACCTTCGACAACGGTAACGCGTAAATTTTTATTGTCGATGACATCGATTTGCATTGGTGCATATTTTACACCACGAACAATTATTCCACGACGGGCCATATCCAATTTTGATAAATCGCCATATACGGTTGCAATATATGTGCGTGGAATTTTTGATGATGGCAATGTCATCTTGCGTGCTAATTCACCATCGTTGGTCAGCAATAATAGACCAGTGGTTTTATAATCAAGTCGCCCAATGTATTTAAGGTGTTTATATTCATCGGGTATATAGTCATAAATTGTTTTTCGGCCCGACGGGTCGGAACGTGTAGTCATTGTGTTGATTGGTTTATGAAATGCATAAAGTTCTGTTGTTGTTTTCTTTGTTATCTTGTTTCCGTTCACCAACACAGTGTCGTTATCATCAACAAACACAACCGGGGTGTTTATAATTTCGCCATTAACAGAAACGTGGCCCGATGCGATTAATTCTTCGGCACCGCGTCGCGATGCGATTCCAGATTCGGCAATAAATTTTGCGATACGTGTTTTCATTTTGTTATGTGTGCAATCGCAATTGCTGCCGCCAATTCGGCACGCAAAACGGTCGCCCCCAGTGATATACCAATCGCCCCCGCATTATCCAATGCATCAAATTCAAGATTGGAAAAGCCACCCTCCGGTCCAACAAGAATCGAATCTATTTTTGTGGTTGCTGGACATTTTTTGCCATGTGCGGCACGTTCGTCGGCAAATGCAATTTTGGATAAATCAATTTCTGCAAATTTAATCGGTGTGGATATTTCTGGAACACTGTTGCGGTTTGATTGCTCGGCTGCCTCAATCGCGATTTTTTTCATACGTTCCCAATTTATGTGTGGGGTGTTTGTGTGTTCGGTAATAACCGGGACAAGTTTTTTTACCCCCATTTGGGTCGCCATATTTATCAAATCGTCGGTGCGTTTAATCGGTGCAAAATAAAGTGTAATATTGTTTGCCGGATCAATCCGTCCGGTGTCATTGCCAACAACAATATTTTTCCCGGTTGCGTCTGTTGTGGCGTTAAATTCATGCCCGCCACCAAACACGATTGCAGATGTGGTTCGCATAACGTGTTTTAAATAGTGTTCCATATCACGTGACAGCGGTATTATCATACCAGATGATATGTCGTTGCCAATAAAAATTCTTGGTATATTTTTCATATTTTTGTCGTAATTATGATTTATTAAATTCTTTTTTTCTGGTATAATCATAACACAATGGCACAACAGTTCAAGATTTTATCCGCAGGGGGCAAGGGCAAAGGCCTTAACATATTTAACTCTGCATCATACAAGGAACATGAACGTGTTCCTATGGCCCGGCTTTTCTGGGAATTGCGGTGGGTTATATCGATTTGGGTTATTTGTGCATTGGCATTTGGGTTGTCGTTCATACTGGAACACGTTTGGCGTTATGGCTGGTCCCCGGCAAGTGCGACATGGACCAAGGTTTATTTACACAATGCCATTATGACGGGCGGAATGTCGGTAATTGCAGAGATACCATCATGGATTGTGCGGGCATTTATGTACACCGATATGGCATGTATGGCACCGCTGTTTCCAATAATTGCATATTACCTGATGGCGGACAGTGAACTGGTCAAAGAATTTAACCCAAATGATAAAGACCGTTTGGATGAAAAGTCTTCACGCAAGGCAAATGCTGCGGACATCAAGGCAATGGGATTGTTTGATGGGTTTATGATGGTGCTGGGGTATTTTGATAAAAAGCCATTAATGATGAAGGAATGTTTGTCTGCATTGTGTTTGGCACCTCCGGGAACCGGTAAAACCGCGGGTGTTGTTAAGCCGACAATTTTGGAATGTGATAATGTTTCAATGATTATTAACGACCCGAAACCCGAATTAAAACAAGAAACATCTGGATATCGTGCGACGGTTGGTCCGGTGTTTATTATGAATTGGGCGGGCCAGGATGACCCGGCACGTGGTATTTATTACCCATCATGGAATCCGTTGTCGCCCGAACATGTCCCGTTCAGTCCTGAACAACGTGATTTGTATATTGATTCAATTTGCAAAACATTGGTCAAAGATACGGTTGAAGATCCACACTGGGGTAATACCGGTCGTGCTGGCTTGGCGGGTTTGGTGCATTATATCGTGTCAAAAATTGAACGTGCCAAGGCAGATGATTATTTTTATGCACGTATAAAATCGGGCGAATTTAATAATGATGACGCGGCTGTGTTGGCGGACTATTATCTGTCAATGGTTGATGACCCAAATGCATATGCAGCGGTGGCAACGTTGCAACGTGGGGAATTAAACGAATCAAACTATGTCCATGTTGGAACATGGGAACATATACCGGATGCATGGCGTGGCAAAGAAGCGTCGTTGTCTATGATTTTGGACTGGTTAAACGCATCCCAGATTGCAATTGCCAATGATATGGAAGAACGTCGTCGTGCGGGCGATCAAATGGTTATGATGGCGGACCCAATGAAAGATTTGTTCCTGAACGCTGTGGACGAGGCGCGTCGTTACGCATATTCGCATCGCGCGGTTTTGGAATTGACCCAGTTGGCGAACACACCCGAAAAAGAACGTGGTTCTATTATTTCCACAATGTTAGAAGGGTTGGCGATTTTCCGTAATGCCGCGGTGCGTAATCGCACCAGTCATTCCGACTTTCATTTTTCAGATTTGCGTGGCATGGTTGATCCCCGCGATGGCAAGGTCAAGCCAGTGTCGGTCTATCTGTCAATCAATATGGTTGATGCCGAAGCGTTAAATCCAATTACCGCCATATTTATTGAATTGATGTCCAGTTATCTGTTGGCAAACCCACCAGAAAGCACACGCGACGGTAAAAAAATGGGGCCGTATCCAGTGTTGTTCGTGTTGGACGAAATGCCCAAGATGCAGAAATTACAGGCGGTAATCCAGGGACCCGACCTGGGGCGTGGTCAAAAGATTTCATACCTGATTATCGGCCAGGATATTCACCAGATTCAGGAAAAATACGGTGCAGATGCAGCAGCGACAATTATATCAACGACTGCGGCAAAAATTGTTATGCGTCAAAATGATATTACAACTGCACGTCAGTTCTCGGAAATGATGGGCCAGAAAATAAAGTTAGAAAAAGTTAAGGGTGCCGATGGCAAAGATAAAGACGAAAAGAAAGAATCGCCATTATATACCGAAATGGATATTATGAAATTAGAAGAGGGCAAGCAGTTAGTAATTTTCCAGGGCTATTACAATCGTCCGATTGAGGCAACCCAAGAACGCGAATTCTTGAACAAAACACCAATACAAAAGAAATTGCATGAAAAGGTTTTGTTGGGTGAAGCATCACCGTTGCCGGAATTTTTAATACCGTCGCATCATGCAATTATGGGTTATTCGGGTCGGCCCCGCGTATATAACCCCGCAACTGGTGAATTAAAAGAATTTGTAGAATAAAAAACACCGGCATTTGCCGGCGTTTTTTACTGGTTATTAGTGTTGTTTGTTATAACTGAGTTTTTACTTCTTGGACTTCGTAACACTCAACACGATCGCCTTCTTTCAGGTCGTTGTATTTTTCAAAACTCATACCAAATTCAACACCACCTGATACTTCTTTGACCTCGTTCTTTTCACGACGTAATTGTCCAATTTTGCCATCGTAAATAACAACGTTATCACGCAGCAGGCGAACAAAAGCATCTTTCTTTATCGTGCCTTCGGACATACGGCATCCCCCAACACGAATACCTTTGCCCACTGTGAACAGTGCGATAACATCGGCATAACCGATAAAGTGTTCGCGTTTTTCTGGGGCCAATTTTCCAGATAAGATATCTTTGATTTCGTCGGTAATACGATAAACAACACTGTGATAACGAATATCAACACCGTTGTTACGTGCCATATCACGAACCGCAGCATCGGCACGAACATTAAACGCAATTATAACGGCATTTGATGCGGTGGCTAATCTTATATCGCCTTCGGTAATTTGACCAACCCCAGACGATAACACTTCGACACCGGCCTTATCAGTGTTGATTTCTTTTAACATATCGACAATTGCTTCAACACTGCCCTGGACGTCTGCACGCAAGATAATTGGCAACATAAGTTTTTTATCGTTGTCGCGTTTTGCAAACAATTCTTGCAACGATGTGCGTTTAACAGCGTTTGCCTTGTCACGTGCCTGTTGTGTGCGGTATGCGGCAACTTCCCTGGTTTGGGCTTCGGTTTCCATAACGTGCAATTCGTCGCCTGCTAATGGCACTGCGTCCAATCCCAAAACAATAATCGGTTGACCCGGACGTGCAGATTTAACACGTTCACCCGATGAATTAATAAGACCGCGAACACGTCCAAATGTTTCGCCAACAACAAACACATCACCAATTTTTAATGTTCCCTGGCGAACCAAAACGGTTGCAACGGCACCTAAGCCACGTTCCATTTTTGCCTCAACTACGTGGGCAACAGCCGGCATTTCGGGATCGGCTTTTAAATCCATAATGCTTGCTTGTAATAAAATCGCTTCTTCCAATTTATCAAGGCCGATTTTGTTTTTCGCAGATACTTCGACACATTGAATATCGCCACCCATTTCTTCGACCTGGACCTCTTGTTGTAACAAATCGGTCTTGACACGTTGTGGGTTGGCTTCGGGTAAATCGATTTTGTTTATCGCAACGATAAATGGCACGTTTGCAGCACGAATATGATTTATCGCCTCTATCGTCTGTGGCATAATTGAATCATTTGCAGCCACAACCAGAATAACAATGTCGGCCATTTGAGCACCACGTGCACGCATTGCGGTAAATGTTTCGTGACCCGGTGTGTCCAAGAACGTTATCATTGCACCAGATTTTGTTTTAACCTCGTACGCGGAAACATGCTGGGTAATACCACCCGCTTCACCGGCGGCAACATTTGCATTACGAAATGCGTCCAGCAACGATGTTTTACCATGGTCAACGTGGCCTACAACCGTAACAACCGGTGGACGTGATTGTAATTTTGCCGGGTCTGGTTGACGTTCCAGTTGTTCGGCATACGGTTTAACAACAACGCGTTTAACCGTTGCACCAAATTCGCCCGCAATTAATTCAGCAGTATCGGCATCAATCGATTGATTGACCGATGCCATCATACCCATTTCCATCAACTTTTTAATAACATTGCCAACTTTTTCAGCCATTGCCGCAGCCAGGTCTTTGACGGTAATTGTGTCGCCAATTGTAACCTCGTGTGCTACTTTTTGGGGGGCATTAAATATGGCACGTGCCTTTTCACGAAAACGTTTTAATGACGCTTCGGACCGACGGCGATTTGCACCGCGAATACCGATTTCATCATCATCGTCATCGCCACCAATGACAATATCATGGATAGATATTTTGCCAGCTTTTTTAAAGTCTTTTTTGAAATTAGTTTTCTGTGGACGATCTTCGTCTGTTTCACGTGTGTTGTGATTGCGTGAACCGTTTGGATTCTGGGACGATCTTTTATAGTTTTGAACAACCGGTTTTTCTTCGGCTTCTTGGACATCTGGGGTGGTAATTTCACGTGCAGCCAGTTGCGATTTAACCTGTTCATATTCATCGGCTTCGCGGGCAATTTCGGCCTCTCTTGCGGCACGTGCTGCTTCTTCGGCAGCTTCCCTGGCCTTGCGTTCTTCTTCGCGGGCACGTGCAGCCTCTAATACCGCACGCAATTTTTCATCAGCGGCATTATGAGTCTGCTGTGGTGTTGTCGGTTCTTCGCGTAATTCTTTGCTGCCTGGGGCGACAATGCGTCGACGACGTTCAACAAAAACGGAATCACCCTTTTTGCTGTGCACCGCATCCAAAGTTACAGATTTTCCAAGTGTTAATGTTGCCATTAAAAACCTCCGGTTTTAATTTCCAGTGTTTTATTCTTCGTCCTGGGTTATGCCATATGCGACTTCACGTGCCTTCATAATCACGCGTCCAGCAAGGCGTTCGCTCATTGTGTCTTCGCCCAAGATTTCAACCAATTCGTCCGCTGCCAGGTCGGCCAAATCAGCCACAGATTTAATTCCGTTTTCACCCAATTTCATAATGATTGGACGTTTGATAAAGTCGAATTTCAATAAATCGTCCGACATACCCAATTTGTGTCCGTTATCGATATAATCTTGTTCGATTTTAGCCAGGTAATCTTTGGCACGTTTCTGTAATTCGGCCGCCAATTCTGGTGTGAAACCTTCGATAGATTCAAGTTCAGATGCATCCACAAATGCGACTTCTTCGACGGTACGGAACCCTTCGGTAATAAGCAAGTGGGCAATCATTTCATCAACGTCTAATGCACCAATGAACAATTCTGTCTTTTCTTTGAATTCTTTGGCACGACGTTCTTGTTCTTCGGCTTCGTTCATAACGTCAATGTACCAGCCTGTTAATTGCGATGCCAAACGGACGTTTTGACCACGACGACCAATCGCCAATGACTGTTGGTCTTCGTTCACAACAACCGCAGCCGTATGTGTGTCTTCATCAACGATAATTTTTGCAACTTTGGCCGGTTGCATCGCGTTCACGATAAATACAGCCGGGTCTTCGGAATACAAAATAACGTCAATTTTTTCACCATGGCATTCGTTGATAACTGGTTGAATACGTGTCCCCTTAATCCCAACGGTCATACCAACCGCGTCAATTGATGGGTCAGATGTTTCAACTGCAATCTTTGCATGTGAACCCGGTGCACGTGATACAGATTTAATTTTAATCAAACCTTCGTATATTTCAGGCACTTCTTGGACGAACAGTTTTTCCATAAATAATGGATGTGTACGGGTCAAGAAAATCTGTGGGCCCGAATTAGAACGTGCAACGTCCATAATCAATGCACGAACACGATCACCAACCGCCAAACGTTCGCCCGGGATAAGTTCTGTTCCCTTAATATACCCTTCGGCTTTGCCATTGATATCGACAAATACATTTCCAAATTCGATACGTTTAACAACACCCGATACAATATCGCCAATATTGTCTTTGAATTCTTCGTATTGGCGGCCTTTTTCGGCATCACGAACACGTGCCGTCATAATCTGTTTTGCGGTTTGAAACGCCATACGGCCAAATTCTGGTTCTGGTAATGGGTCTTCGACCGTATCGCCCACAGATGGATTTTTCGCGTATTTTTTTGCCTGGGCGGGTGTCAACATTGTGCTGGGGTTATATTCTTCGCCAGCACTTTCTGGTGATTCAATAACCTCGAACAGACGTTTTACGTGAATTGCACCGTTTTTGCGGTCGATTTCCGCAGTGATATTAAATTCTTCGCCATATTTATGCTTGGCGATTTTGGCAATCGCAGCTTCCAGCGATTCAATCACAATTTCACGATCGATTTGTTTTTCCTGGGCCAGGGAATCAATGGCCAATAACAAATCCTGACGCGGCATAGATTCAAAAGACATTTGCGTATCTCCTTATGTAAATTTGTCTTTTTTACTTAAAGAGCGGGGGTTTCGCTCGGCATTGCTCGCGTATCCTGCGCTTCGCTTGGATTCAACCCCGCCCTTTATTTGAAAGAGCGGGGTTTTTCAACCCCGCCCCTAAAATTTTATTTTAAGAACAAGCGTTATTATAACCACGAAATTCGTAAATGCAAGCAAAAACGTTAATCTACATATAATTGACCCCCGGGCTTGTGGGTGTTATACTAAAGGCTATGACGATAATAAATCGATATTTTTCACGCCAGCTGATAATGACCTTTTTTATGCTGTTGGCGGTTTTAACGGGTTTGGCATGGATGGTTCAAATTATGTCCATGATGAAATTCTTGTTAAATTATGGTGTAAACGTGGGCAGTTTTATCGGTTTAACATCGTTAATGATACCGTTTATTATATCGATTATTATTCCGTTCGTTACATTTATCGCAATTATATTTGTGTATAACAAACTGATTTCTGATAACGAAGTTTCTGTTATGGCGGCATCGGGTTTGTCACCGGCACAAATTGGTCGGCCGGCATTACGTTTGGCGGCAATTTTAACGATTGCACATCTTGTTTTGAATATATTTATTGTCCCCGCCAGCCAGATAGAATTTTATAATATGCAATGGAATCTGCGGTATGGATTGGCCCATTTGAAATTAAAAGAATCTGCATTTACTGAATTATCGTCTGGGTTGGTTGTGTATGTGGATAAAGTATCGGGATATGACCTGTCGCACGTAATGTTGTCTGATATGCGTGACCCACGTTCGGAAATGACGATTTTTGCAGAAAAGGGTAAATTGGTGGCAACAACACGTGGTTTGTCTATTGTTATGACAAATGGTTCAATCCAGGGTAATGGTGATGCAACGGTCTCTGGAACATTTGATATGTTTGATATGGATTTAAATGTTGCAGAAAAAAATGCAATGACATCGTATCGTGTACGCAGTGTTTCAACATTAAACCTGGTTCGTGATGTGTTTGATTCACCAACAGCTAAACGTCATCGAACCGTATTGACCGAATTGGCAACGCGATTTTTAGACCCGGTAATGAACCTGATACTGGCGGCATTATGTTTAGCGATTCTGTTGCGTTCGTCACTGTTGCGTCGTCGGGCAAGTTTTGCACCAGTTATGGCGGTTGTGTCGATGGCGGTTGTTATGGCGGCATTTATGACCGCAACAAATATGATGGACAGTGTAACAGACTTGGTCGTGTTGACGATGGCATTGGGTATATTATTGATTTTGGTATTGGGTGCATTATATCGAAAATAAATGAAAAAATTATTGGCCTTTTTATTGATGTTTATGTGTGAACCGTTATTTGCGATAACGGTTGATGCCAATGAACCAAAAACAATTAAATCTGAAAAAATAGAATACGATGTAAAAACAGGCACGATAAAAACAACCGGTAAAACAGAAATTTCAAACGCCAGTGGTCAACGTATGACACTGACCGATTCTTACCTGACCAGCAAGGGCGAAAGTGTGTCGGGCAAAGATGTTGAAATATGGCTTGGGGAGCATGTGTATATAAAATCGAAAAGTATTACGCGTGATGGTAATGATACTATCGCTCGCAATGCAACATTTACCGCGTGTGAAAATTGTGATGAATATGGGAATGCGTGGTCGATATGGGCATCAAAAATAAAACACCGTATGGACGACCGTATGTTAAGTTTCTTTAATATGGTTCTGCGGGTGTATGATTTGCCGGTTTTGTGGGTGCCATATTACACTATGCCAGATCCCGGTGTTAAACATAAGTCTGGGTTATTGATGCCCAGTTTTGGTTCTACAAATAAAATGGGAACCCAGATAAATCTGCCGATATATTTTGCGTTTTCAGATTATCACGATGCGACGGTAACATTGTCTTACCTGACCAAAGAAAACCCATTGTTCCAATTGGAACATCGATTAAACCTTAGCCATGCTGATTTTGTAACCAATGGTTCATATACACATAACAAAGCGGGCGAAAACCGTTGGCATATATTTAACAAAGACAGAATAGATATGGGTGAACATGCACGTGGATCGATATATATTGCACGAACATCAGATAAAACATACCTGCAGAAATATGGTTTTTTCAGTGGTCAACCATACCTTGATTCGGGGGCGAAACTTGAATTGTTTGAAAGTTCGGGCTATATCGTTGCAGACACACATACGTTCCAGGAATTACGTAATGACAATTGGCGCGGAACTGTGCCGGGTGGAAACATTTTGCCAAACATTCGTGGGGTGTATCAAACAAGACCGATATTCAAGGAAACGTATGCAACGTTTGGCACAGATGTTTTAGGTGTTGTTGGTGACGGCACATCGGCACAACGTTTTGTCGGTGATGTGCGTATAACAAGTCCATGGACATTATGGGGTGGAAATCGTATAACGGCATCGGTTGATGCACGATATGACGTGTATAATTTTCAAAATACGTTAATGGTGGACGGTAACGATTATACGGGGGCAAAAACACGTTTCTTGCCCAGTGGTTATATTGAATGGGGGTTGCCACTGGTGCGGCCGGCATCATCATGGTCGCAAACAATTGAACCGCGGGCAAGGTTAACGATGCGTCGTCGTGTCGAAGATGAACAATTTGCCGCAAATAATGATTCTGCGGGTGCGTTTTTATCAGATACGGTGTTGTTTTCATACAATCGGTTTGCCGGATATGATTTGTGGGAAAATGGAACATTTGCAGATTATGGTTTGCGTTGGGCGATATTTAATCCCGACGGTCGCCAGATTGAAATGTTCTTTGGACAATCGTATGATTTTACCAAACGTGCAGACACCGATTTGAACAGTGGTTTCCATACCGGGGCATCGGATTATGTCGGTCGTATTGGTTTTACAAATTCGTCGTGGTTCAGTGTTTCAGAACGTTTTCGCATAAATCGTGATGAAATGGATTTGCGTCATTCGGAAACATCGTTGCGTATTGGTGGTGCTAAAAATTTCTTGTCGTTGGGACACATATGGGCACGTCAATTATCAAACGTTGGTTCCGAAGAAAACAATACGAACGAGGCAACAGTTGGTGCCGGTGTTGAAATATCTGACCGGTGGTCAATTCGTGGTGACGCAATATATAACTGGGTTGATAATAAATTTTTAAAACATGGGGCGACATTGTTCTATAATCACCCATGTTATTATGTGTCGTTGGGTTATACACGTGATAACGCGGTGCACGAAGATTATGAGGGTAACACAACATTTCAAATTCGTTTTGGGATGAGTATCGAAGGTCAACACTATTAAAGATAAAAACAGGGAAGGGGAAAAATGAAGAAATTAAAATTGGCAATTTTATTTATGATGTTTTTAACACCGTCATTTGGTGCGACGGTTGTTGCATCGGTTGGGGGCAAGCCTGTTACGGATACAGACATAACGGCACGCACAAAACTTATGGCACGCCAGGGCAAAACATCAACCGACAATCGTCGTGTCGCGTTACAGAACATAATTGATGATTATGTAAAATTGGAATATGCGTCTAATTTTGGGGTTAAACCGAATAACGAAGATGTTGCAGTTGAATTAAAACGTATGAATATGACCGACCTGACTGCGTCGGAACGTGAAATGGCAATGACTGCAATTGGTGCCGAAATTGCGTGGCAGATTGTTATTGCACGAACGATTTTGCCAACGGTTGATGTCAGCAAAGAAGATATTCAACAAATGAAAAACGATTTATCACGTGATCGGGGGTTGCCGATTGAAATGACTATTGTGCGATTAACCGATATTCCGGCTGATGTCGCGGCAAAATTGACCAAACCAAAAAGTTGTGATGACGCAGTGCAAATGGCCGAAGATTTGGGTGGAATTCCCCAGAAATTTACAGCGGCACAATATGAATTAGCAACCGATTTGCGTGAACGTGTTGTCGGGTTGCCATTGTTAACATGGTCATCGCGTGTTGATGACAGTGTGGTGTTGGTATGTGATACAAAAAAGACCAAAGAATATGGAAAACTGGACGATATAATAAAACAAAACGCAATGTATAAACAGGCGATGTTCTTGGCAGACCAGCAATTAAAACAATTACGTCGCAAGGCGGTTGTTGTGATAAACGATGACAGGTATAAATTATGAAATCGGTATTGTTTGACTTTACAGATGTTGAATTGGAAAAATTTGTGACCGATATGGGGCAACCGCGTTTTCGTGCAAAACAGATTCGTGATTGGTTAAACCGTGGTGCACCCGACTTTGAATCAATGAAAAATTTGCCGGCAAATTTGCGAAAACAACTGGATGAAAATGCCCAGACGTTGCCAGTGCGTATCACAACAAAATTGGAATCGCGGGACGGCCAAACAACAAAATTTTTATTGGAATTGGGTGACGGTGAACAAATCGAATGTGTTTTAATGCGGACCAGTTACGGTAACAGTGTTTGTGTCAGTTCCCAGGCGGGCTGTGCGATGGGATGTAAATTTTGTGCCAGCACTTTATTGGGGTTGAAACGTAATTTAACGATAAATGAAATGTTTGCACAAATCTTGGTTGCACAATGGACACTTCGCAATAACACAAATGAAAAAAGTATTCACCCCAATGGCGACGCAAACAACGATGATGTTTCGCATATCGTTGTTATGGGAACGGGCGAACCGTTGCAGAACACCGAAAACGTAATCGGTTTTATTGAACGTGCAAATGTTGATATGGGAATTGGTTGGCGACGTATAACGATATCGACCTGTGGCATTGTGCCGGGAATAAAAAGGTTGATAGAATGGGGGCGTCCAATAAATTTGGCAATATCGTTGCATGCACCCACAGACGAATTGCGTTCACAAATTATGCCGATAAATAATAAATATAAATTAAGTGAAGTTTTGGCAACAGCGGATGAATTTACAAACCTGCATAATCGCCACTTAATGATTGAATATATATTATTGGGTAAAAAAGACGATAATGGGGACGTGGTGCTTTATAACGCAACGCCTGAATATGCTGAAAAACTATCAAAGTTGTTGCATGGAAAAAATTGTATGGTAAACTTGATTCCGTGGAACACAGTTGATGAACGTGACTTTGCGTCGATTTCGGGCAACGCGGTTCATCGGTTCCAAGATATTTTAATTAAAAACGGTATTCATACACGCATACGGCGAGAGAGAGGGACCGATATCGGTTCTGCATGTGGACAGTTGCGTCTTAAACACAAAAAGGAAGGTTAAAATGCAACTGAAATATATTACATGTTCGGATCCACGCGAATTTAATGATGCTTATAAAATCATCGATTTAACCCAGATTTCACCACGTGTTGAAATTGCGGTGCAGATGCACCCGTCCAAGGCGTCCCCAGGTATGCCACGATATGAATGGTTTGGTAAATTGGTTGATTATGTTGATTTAATGCATGGGTTCGAAAGAAACAATGTCAACCTGGCGGTGCATGTGAATGAACAATGGTGTGAAGAAATTTGTCGCACTGGAAAAATTCCCGCAGAATTAAAACCGTTTTTTAACAAATATTATGATTCTGAAAAAAAGCATCCAATTGTTAAACGGTGGCAATTAAATATGTCGCGGACTGCTGTTCATGATATAAACTATGACGCGGTGCAAAAGTTGTTTGCAAGCAACCCACACAATGAATTTATTATTCAGTATAATGATCGGACAAAACAGGTTGCGTGGACGTTGTATGAAATGGGAACAAAGTTTTCATTATTATACGATGCGTCGGGTGGTCGTGGAATCGCCCCGGGAACATGGAATAAACCGGTGTATGATGTTGTGCCAATGGGATATTCTGGTGGAATGTCGCCAGAAAACGTGGTTGAAAACCTGAATCAAATTTCATCGGTTGTGCCAAAGCATCGTGAAGACATCTGGATTGATGCCGAAGGAAAATTAAAAACAGACGATAAATTTGATATCGACCGGGCTGCAAATTATGTGCTGGCGGCTGAAAAGTGGCTACAAAATCAAAGATAAAAAAACACCGGCAAATGCCGGTGTTTTTTTGTTTGATTTTTACGGACAAAATTTCTTGTCCTAGTCATCCCGGCGAAGGCCGGGATCCATTGCCCCGCAGGAACCGATTTATATATTATTTTTGTATCCAAACGCTTCTAAAATTCTTGGATACAAATCTTCCCAATTTGGATTTTGCTTTATAATAAGTCGCAATTTCCAATTGCGTTGCCATTCTTTTAGTTGTCGTTCACGATGAACCATATTTGTTAATGAATCAAACTGTTCATAATAAACCAACATATTGCAATTATATCGTGCGGTAAAAGA
>JAGCRE010000115.1 GCA_017964865.1 Alphaproteobacteria bacterium
CGCCCCAGTTATGTTGAAACAAATAAACAGGGAAAATAAAATGGCAAATATATTCCAACAACTTCATTATACACCATTTGAATGTGAAATCTTGGATTTCATCAAGCAAAACAAGAAATCCATAGAATATGACAAAGACACAGAATTTTCCGAAAATGGCTATCCGGTTGGTACAAAGCATATTGTGCGCATTTGGAACGACACACGCAGATTAGAAGCGTGCCTTACCAAATATCCAAATAGCAACAGTTCAACGCGTTATTTCTTTACTTGTAACGATGTAGACAAAAACAAAACATTTTGCAAACTATGCCCTTTATATGACATAAACTATAAATATGGTAAATTTGCGTACAAGGTTTATACAAAAATGTTGAAACATTACATAAGACAACATGGTTGCCCAGTGTGCAGATAACCAAGGATTAAAAATAACACCTATGCTAAATGAAATTGTCGCACTTCATAAACAATGTTTTCCAGATAAACCATGGTCGGAATCTGACTTTATGGAATTAAAAAAATCTGGGTGCGAAATTGTGGCATCAAAAAACGGTTTTATCGTGTGGCGAACAACCGCAGACGAAGCCGAAATTATCACCATTGGCGTTGCCCCCAATATGCGGCGTTCTGGCATTGCAGAATCGATGATTTTATTGATGGAACAAGAATTAAAAAAACAAAGTGTTGTTAATATCTTTTTAGAAGTTAGTGAAGTAAATTGTCCGGCAAAAAAATTATATGAAAAATTGGGTTTTAAGGCGGTTGGAAAACGTCCAAAATACTATGACGGAACGGACGCAATTATAATGTCAAAAGGTATTTAAAATGGACAATAAAACACAACACATAACACATGGAAAAATCGCCCATCGGGTTCCCAAAACAGACACCTGTATTTATGGTATTGAACCCATATCAAACGTTCCAACAAATGTTCCATGCATTATCGCATTTGGGGGCGAAGGGACCCACTCCCTTAAAGAAGCAAATTATTATGCATCATTGTTAAAAAATTGGATGGGTTATTGTGCAATTACCGATGTTGAAATATATTCTGCATATTATTATGAAACAGAAACGTCTTATAACCCAGACGCAATAACAAAGACCCCAAATGGCAATACGGCTGATTCCGTTGCCGTTGAAAATGTCAAATGTTCCAATCGAAACCAAGAACGTGCAAACGCATTTACCAATGCACGTTCAAAGATTTTGAACCCGGGGGCAACAATATATGACGTAGATACAAATTATGTTCACGAACTTTATGACGCGATTATTCGCCCACGTATTGCCGACGACAACGGTGACAAATTACACGACGATGTTGCATTACAAAACGCCAGAAACGTCATTTTCTTTACACATTGCCATGGCTCTGTTACGGTGCGGACATTTCAAGACATTATGCTTTCAGATATGCGTAAACTGGGCTATGCCCCCGCCATAATCACCAAAATTATGAAAAGCATATTGGTTATCCAACATGCACCCGTATCGCCATTGGAAAAATCAAGATTTAACACACTTTCTTTTATGTCTGCAACCGATACAAATATGGACTTTCATAATAAATTTTCAGAATATGTCATCGAACACAATGCCGATATTTCCCCGTCTTATTTTGAATTGGGTAATTTCTTTGTTGTGCATAATTTTACATATGACTATATATTTGAACATCAAATTGTCGATTTGTTGCCGGGTATCACTCAAAACATCCTTACCCCGGACGGTGCAATTATTATGGCTGCCGAACGAAACGCCGTTATTAACGGTGTTCGGGCGGTTTTAAATGGCAAACCAATGCCAGATGTAAGACACCTGGTATCACCAGTATCCAAAAGTGACACTGTTCGTCCAAACTTTGATATGTTGGCGAAAAATGGTGAATTTTTTATGCAGATTATGAAAAAAGACCTGCGTAAGTCATCATCAAATAATGAACGTTAACAAATACTGTTAATAAAGTCGATAACACGTTCATCAAAAATTATATCACGATTTCGCAACGGATTTAACAGATGCATATCATTTGCACTGCGTGTGCGGGACAATGCAACATACGTTTGCCCATGTGCAAATGCACCACGAGAAATGTCCACAACAACCGCATCCAGTGTTTTACCTTGGGCCTTGTGTATCGTCATGGCATATCCCAGATTTAACGGAAATTGCTTGAAACTGCCGACTTCTTGTTCTTGCAGTCTATCGTTTTCGTCACGCACATATTCTATCTTTTGCCATTTTTCGGGTTTAACGACGACGATATCACGATTTTTATTTAATAATTGCACAATTATCTCGCGGGCATTTAATTGTTCAACAATACCCATCGACCCATTGTGCCACCTGTCGCCATTTTTCACAAACACGACCAAGGCCCCCTGCTTTAGCCCCAGTTTCATTGGTGCCGGCACATCGCGTTCGACAAACGTTCCCGATATTTCACCATTGTATGTTATTAATGGTGCCCGAATTTGGTTTAATCGTTCGGTATTTATGTGTTCTGCAACCGCCCGAAACGGTGTAATCAACACTGCATTGGAACGACGTTCTGGGTCTTCAATGCGACATTTATTAAAAAATTCTAATGTTTCCAGATCGTTTTTACGCAAACGCATCAAATTATTCAATAAATCCCCGTCATTTTGACGATAAACCGTCTCGAAATTAAATGGAACAAAGTGCGAACGGGCATACACATGTGCATCAAAGAAATATGCATTGGCATATTCGTATTCTGACACATAGTATTGTTCTGCATCACGCGTTATGACCGGTGGTAATTGAAACAAATCGCCAATGGCAACTATTTGAATTCCCCCAAATGGTTCATTGTTATGTCGTGCTGCCCGGCAAAGATAGTCCATCGCATCCAACAAATCGGGGGCAACCATCGATATTTCATCAATTATTAACACATCTGTCGCGTTTAGTATGTTGCGGGGTTTGGCCTTTAATTTCAGCAAATCCATCATTATAAAATCACGTGGTTGAATCTGGAACAACGAATGTATCGTTTGTCCACCAATATTTAATGCCGACACAGCCGTTGGACATGCACAAACAACCCGCTTTTTCGATGCAGATTTAAGATAATTCACAAATGTTGATTTTCCTGTTCCTGCGGGTCCCAAAATCAAAATGTTTGAATTTGTACGCTCTAACGTATTAAACGCATCCATTTGTACTTTATTCAAAATCGGGACAATTCCAGGCATAACCCTATTCTGGCACAATAAAAATTTTCTTGCAAGAAAATCAAAAACATATATAATGGCGGCTGTGGGTTATTAGCTCAGTTGGTTAGAGCGGAGCGCTCATAACGCTTTGGTCGTGGGTTCGAGTCCTACATAACCCACCACAAAACTTTGTATTAAACACACCGTCGGTGTGTTTTTTATTTGATTATTTTCTTTTTGTAAATATTTGTGCATTTTTTTCTTGCGTGAACCCCTGTATTTTTTCTACTATGAATTATAAAAGAGAGGAAGAAATGGGAAAAATCCGCAAGTTCCTGGGATTTTTGGCATTTTTATGCGTATGCACATTTGGTGCAAATGCGTTTGCTGACCCGGAAACAATCACTCTGCATTGGGTACCGGGATATGGTAACGACATTGCCGACACGACTTGTGAATTTGGCGGAACATTTTCTGTTCCAGAGGCCCCAGCGGTAAATGGACGCGTTCTTTCATACTGGTCAACAAACGGTCGTACATTTCTTAACGGTGCAACGGGTATTCCATGTGATTTTGAAACATTGGGGGTTACAGCGGGAACTACTGCGGTAATAGATGGTACGTACGTCCCAATCGATTATGATATTTTCTATCATTTGAACGGTGGTGTAAATCACCCAAGTAATCCTTCCACATATAATATTGACTCTGGTAAAATAACTCTTAACAAACCATCTCGTGATCATTCTACATTTGTTGGGTGGTATTCTAACCCTAATTTGACGGGCCTTAAGAAGACTGTTATTGCTGCGGGTTCAACTGGCGATGTAGAAGTATATGCAAAATGGAGTTGTGTTGCACATTATAACGACAATGATAATCCCAACGAATGTGTACTTGATACGTATCAGGTGACCTATTCGTGTGGCGACGGGTCTGGAACACCGCCAGCTTCGACTGTCGTCACATACGACCACCCATTCACCACTGCATCTAACACTTGCTCTCGTTCTGGTTGGCAATTTGCGGGTTGGGAAGTATCTGGGACAAGTGATATCAGGGAAGAAAATCGTGGTTTTACATGGAAATATTCTGGTGATACAACATTAACCGCCCATTGGGTTCAAACACCTGGTAATTGTACCAAGGGACAATATTATGATTCTGCCAGCAGTTCTTGTAAATCTTGCCCGAACAACTATACCTCCGATTTGGGTGCTGAAGGTATAAATGCATGCTATACAACCTGCCAGGCTGCCTGTAAACCACACACAGACAGAACAGACTGTCCAGAACACGCTGCATTGGATTGGCAGACATTAGAATGTGCATTTGATTTTGATGCCACAGCCAAAGTCCCAGGTATTCAATACTATGGTTCTTCGACTTGTGAATCTGACTTAATATGTCCATACACTTCTGTAATGTGCGACGGGGATTATTTCTCTGAAGGATATTATTATACTGGGGAAACAAGTTACTATAATGAATTTGGTGAAAAAAATGCGAATCTTTGTGCACGTTGCCCCATAGAATACCCTGTTTCTGTACCTGGCAACAACTACTCTATAAATGGTTGTTATCAATTTAATGGATTCAATTGCAGCAAGGATACCGACTTAACAAAAGATCCATTGGCAACATGTGAATATGAAACAAATACGGTTA
>JAGCRE010000116.1 GCA_017964865.1 Alphaproteobacteria bacterium
TGCGTTGGTATCACAAATTGCGATTGTTGGGATGTCCAAAGTTTTTGCTTCGCGTACCGCGTTCATTTCACGTGGAACGTCAATAACAATCATTGCCTGTGGGGTGCCATGCATTTCCAAGATACCGCCAAACACTTCGCGTAATTTAGCGACTTCTTTGGTCATCATACCGACTTCTTTCTTGGTCAATCCCAATTTTTCGGCATTTTCAATGTCGGCTTCCATCTTTTTCAGGCGACGGATGCTTTGCGAAACGGTTGTCCAGTTCGTCAACATACCGCCCAACCAACGATTGTTTACATAAAATTGCCCGCAACGTTCGGCCGCATCTTTGACGATGTCTTTGGCCTGGTGCTTGGTTGCGACGAATAAAACCTTGCCCCCGGCAGCGGTGATTGCTTCCAATGCGACCAACGCACGATGCAAAAGCGGTGCTGTTTTATTCAAATTGATAATGTGAATTTTATCTTTGACCCCATAAACATACGGTGTCATCAACGGATTCCAGCGACGTGTGTGGTGCCCAAAATGAACCCCAGATTCCATCAACTGTTTCATAGTAAATGTTGGCAATGCCATGATATATTCCTTTGTTTTCTGTTGTTATCCTCGCCATCTGGGACATATAAAACCGAAATTTTCGGACAGAAACATTCCAAATGGTTGTGTTCTTCGCTCATGCAAGCGTGCCGCCATATTAAGACAAAAAAACCATAAAATCAAGTAATAAATCACATATTTGTAAATTATATTGACGATTTTATTCCTATGTGTTTTAATGCAAACCAACGGAGAAGATTATTATGAATTTCAAATTCCTGAAAACGCTTGTTTTTTCGGTATTTTTTTGTGGATTGACCCTGGGAAATAATGCCTATGCGGGCCGTTCACTGGGTGAATGGGGCGATATCGCGATGTTTTTGGCCAATGGCTGGGCAATCGGTATGACCATGACCGAAAAAGACTGGGATGGAACCGCACAATATCTGGAAAGTATGTTGGCCGCACAATTAACCACAGAAATCATCAAGACCCGCATCGTTCACGAAGAACGCCCAAATGGATTGAATAACGAATCTTTCCCATCTGGACACGCATCTGGGGCATTTTCGGCACCAATGTTCATACAAAAAAGATACGGCTGGAAACAATCACTTATACCATACGGATTGGCAATATTTACCGGGTTCACACGTGTCCATACCCGTATGCACTATACCCACGATGTTTTGGCGGGTGCGGCGGTATCCGCCCTGTTTACATGGATGTTTGTCAGCCCCGTTGACACCAATGTCCATGTTTGGCCGGTATTTTCATCAGAATCTGCCGGTGTTCGTGCCAGTGTCCAATTTTAAGAAAAAATCACCCTGCACTTGACAAAAACACTTTTTTGGACTATATTTATAGTGTGTAAGAGGTGAGTATTGAAACTTCTGAATAAAATCTTTACTGGAATTGTTTGTGGCACGTTGATGACAACATCCGTGTTGGGTGCCGACGATTGTTCAAATTTAAAGTATAAACAGGCACATCCAGAACGTTGTCGTTATGTGACAAATGGTGGTAATACATCTACTTATTTAATGGTTGGTGCCGGTGCGGTTGCAGCCGGGGCCGCGGTTGCATTGTTGGCCGGTGGTGCAAACGGTGGCGGATCTTCATCGGGCGGTGCAAATCCTGCGACACAATCATATGGCCGTATGGTTACCCCGACAATGATTATGCGTACCCATGTTGGTGAAGACGTGGACACAATTCAATTGGCATCAGCAATTTCTTCGAACGAATACGACCGTAACGCAAATCAATATGACGATATTCAATTGGCATATTCAATTGCACGTGGTTATACCGGTAAAAATTCAACAATTGCTGTTTTTGATACCCGTCTTGGCACAGTCGCCCAGCACGCTGAATACGTTATGGACACAATAACCCCGATTGCCCCATCGGCAACGGTTAAACTTCGCGAAGTTGCGTCAAACACACATCTTTTCAAATCGTATGCGGAAATTGGCGACATCATCGCAAGCACAAACGGTGCAAATATATATAACAATTCTTGGAACGTCAGTTCTATTTTTGCAAACGAAATTAAAACACGAAATCAATTTGCCAATTTAACAAGCCAAAACTTTGTTGACTCTATTTCATATGCCGCGACCGAAAAAGACGCAATTATCGTATGGGCGGCTGGTAACGATTCTAACGCACAAAGCGGTATGTTATCGGCAATGCCGTTGGTTATGCCAGAATTAAACAATCACTTTATTAACGTTGTTGCCTGGGACAGCGAAACACGTCAACTGGCAGATTACAGCAATGCGTGTGGTGTTACCAAAAATTTCTGTATAACTGCCCCCGGAACAATAACAATGACAGATTCCATCACAACTGTCCAAGGCACATCTTTTGCCGCCCCGGTTGTATCGGCCGCAATTGCCGTTATCCGCCAGGCTTGGCCAACAATGACATCCGCACAAATCACAAGTTTGTTGTTCGAAACAGCCGCTGATTTGGGTGATGCCGGTGTTGATGAAATCTATGGTCATGGTATGTTGGATATGGAAGCAGCCACCCGTCCGGTTGGTGCACCGACTATTATGGTAAGCAACAATGTCGCACAACCATTGCAAATTGCACGTGTATCGGGTCAAATTGCACACAATATCAAATCGGCAAACCCGTCCATGGCGTTCTTTGATAAATATGGTCGTGATTTCAAAACAAGTGTTACCGACAACGTTTCTGTTCACAATCGTGGAATTGGTTTCGAACGTCTGCGTGGCGATGACGCACGTATGAAATTTGAATTTGGCGATATGGAATTCGGGTTCTATCGTAATGATATGTTATCGTCAACTGGCTTCTTGGCCACCGACGGCGACACAACGACAACATATATTGGAACAAACAAATCATATAAATTGGGCGATATCGAATTGTTTGGTCATACCCAGATGGGTGTTGCCCGTCCACGAGCATCGGAACAATCGGTTATTTCGGAATTTTCAAACATTTATACCGCATCGGCATATGTCGGTGTTCGCGGAAACGATTGGTCATTATCCTTCGGTATGCCAGACACAATCGTAAATGGAACAATGAATTTACACCTGGCATCGGGCCGCAACAGTGGTGGCGATATCACATACCAAGATTATAAAATCGATATGGCATCAACCCCAGCGATTGAATACACTGCAAATTGGAAATTTGTAACCGCGGGCTATGTTGATAATCCATATGGTAATGACGAATTTTACATCTTTGCCAAGACGAAATTTGCGTTCTAATATTTTTACAAATAAAACTTGTGTTTTCATATTTTGACCACTAACATATAACCCATACACATGGGGAGTGTTTTAGTGAAAGGAAGAAAGCAAACCAAGACATCACGCAAATGGTTGCGAATCGTCATCTGTTGCATTGTTGCAGCGGTGGTTTTTGTTGCTGGATTTTTCATATTTCATCAATCACATCCCAAAACAAGATTTGCGTTAACCGTTCCTAAAAGCGTTCCTACCGCTTTCTTGGATTCTAATTCGGCAAACTTTATGATGTCGTCTGGTATGCCAGAGGTTAATAATAACCGCACATTATCCCCGATAAACCCGTTGGTTGTTTCATATAATTGGGTATCTGGGGAATATACACCGGCTTTTCGTGCCGATTTAACCCCAAAAGATATTGCAATGGATGTTAAGTTAACACCATCTGTTCGCGGGACATGGAAATTATTCAGTTCCAATATGCTGGCATTTGCCCCCGAAAGCGATTGGTTACCCGACACAAAATACACCGTCAAGATTGGTAAAAAAATATTAAGCCCCGATGTCCGTCCCGACAAACGCACAATGTCTTTTGTAACGCCACGCTTGGTCGCCACGATTGACAGTTTTAACATATATCCAACAACAAACCACGAACGCACCGTTGTCGGTGTTGCGGTTGTATCGTTCAACTATCCAATTTCAACCGAAAATTTTGCCGACCGCGTTTCTGTAAAACTTGGGATGCATCGGGTTAAATTTGACGTTCATTTTGATCGGTTTAATCGCACCGCAATTATCACAACCGACCCTATTTCGGTGGACGATTCAACGCACACATTACGATTGAAAATCAACCGTATAAATTCTGCGAACACATCTGCGACAACAAAAAAAGTCAATGCCAGCACGATAATTGAATCGGTTGATAATTTCTTTAAAATATCTGGCATCAAATCAATCGCGGCTGATGATTCACGTGGCAACCCACAACAACTGGTATTACTGGATATGACGGCTGCGGCCGATTCTAAAACCGATTGGACACGCGGTATTGATGTATATTTATTACCCAAATATGCCAATGCCGATGAAGAAGAACCGCACGAATGGGCAAATGACGAGGTCAGCAGTGAAGTATTATCAAAATCAAAAAAGATAAATATAAAACGCACAGACTTTGCCACCCCGATTGGTGTATATGAATATGCGTTCACATATGATGTTTCAGACAGTGTCCAAAGATATTTATATGTGCGTGTTCATAATGGAATAAAGTCTAATTCGGGTTTTGTATTGAAAAATGGTGTTGAACGCGTGTTACCGGTGGCGTCCCCCGAAAAGACGGTCAAGATTGCCGGAACTGGGGCATTATTATCATTGGCGGGCGACAAAAAATTAACAATTATGGCACGTGGTGGTGTGGAAAATGCTTTTGTTCGGTTATATAAAATAAAGTCTGATGAAATAAATCACCTTATATCGCAAACATACAACATATTTGCATCGAACATCGAATTAAAGTCATGGTCGTTTGGTGTGTATGATATGGCATCTGTATTCCAAAAACGTATTTCGTTTGCCGACACATCAATGAACAAAACAAATTATGCATCGGTTGACCTGGGCGATTACTTGGATCGCACCGCCAACGACAAGACTGGCATTTTTGTAATTCAAACGGGTGCCACTGAATCTGCGGCCGAATACAGCGACCGTCGTTTGATATTGCTTACCAACCTGGGGATTATCCGTAAAATCGCACTTGATGGCACATCCAGTGTATTTGTATCAAAATTAAACACTGGCACCCCGTCAACGGATACAGATGTCTTTGTCCTGGGGCGGAACGGCAATGCAATCTGGGCTGGTCGAACCGACGCCAACGGTTTTGCTGCGGTTCCAAACTTCGCCTGGGCAGAATATCATAACGAACGCGAACCGGTTGCGGTTGTCGTTCGTGATGGCGATGATATTTCGTTTATTCCATATAATTCAATCGATACACACGTTGAATATTCTAAATTTGATATTGACGGTGCATATGCGTCTAACACAACCCCACTGAACGCATTTGTATTTTCTGATCGTGGTATTTATCGCCCGGGCGAAACGGCAACGGTTGCCGGTGTTGTAAAGAACAAGACGTTCACAAAATTATCATCTGTGCCAATAAAAATGGAGATTGTTGATTCACGCGGTCGCACCGTTCGTGAAGAATCTGTTACCCTGGGCGGGGATGGAATGTTTGATATGACATATAACGTATCAACCAGTGCCACCATTGGCGAATACACCGTAAATGTATTTTTATTGAACAATAAGAACCGCATCCAAGACACAATCGGTACGACAACATTTCGGGTCCAAGAATTTACCCCAGACAACCTGAAAATCATCGCTGACATTTTAGGGGCAAATGATATTGGTTGGATATCAACCGATTCAATGTTTGCGAATATATCGTTGTATAACCTTTTTGGGACACCGGCAACAAACCGCCGCATTACGGCACGTGCAATGTTAAAGCCGATTGATTTCAAGTTCCCAGAATATCGCGAATATATATTTACACCGAACTTTATATCTGGGTCGGGAATGTCTGACAATGCCGCCAAACGCACCCAGACATATACCGTTGATTTGCCTGATATTAAAACCGACGATATGGGGCACGCAACACTGGATATAAACTTTAATCGCCAAATTCCAAGTGGGACCTATTTACTGACATTAAATGTTACTGGGTTTGACGGTGGGGCCGGCACTGGGGTTCAAACAACGATTACTGCACGTGCATCTGATGCCGAATATTTAATCTGCTATCATGCAAATTCTAATTTGAATTATGTTTCACGCGACGATGCACGACGTGTTAACTTTATTGCCGTCAATTCTTTTGGTGAACGCACATCGGCAAACGGTTTAACACTTCGCACAATACGTCGTGAAAATTTAACTAGCCTGGTCAAAGACTATAACGATTATTACAAATATCAAACGATTACCCGTGATACTGTTGTATCAACATCGACAATTGATATCGCGTCAACTGGCACCGACATACGACTGGACACCACACATGGCGGAACATATTTTGTTCAATTAACCGATGCCAACGATCGTGTTTTGGCAAACA
>JAGCRE010000117.1 GCA_017964865.1 Alphaproteobacteria bacterium
GTCGCATTTTGGTGAAATAGCGCGACAGATATATCGGCCATGCAATACCATTACATGATTTACAATGTTGTGATATTTTTTTGGAACGATTTGTAATAATTTTTCTTCGACCTTTTCGGGTGTGTTTTCCGCCACCCCAACCCAGCCATAACGATGTGCATTACGGAAAACGTGCGTATCAACACCAATGTTTGGTGCATCCCATAAAACATTCATAACAACATTTGCGGTCTTTTGCCCAATGCCGGGTAATTTCATCAATTCATCGCGATTGTGATAATTTTTGGGAAAACGCCAATCGGCACTATCACACAACCCCGATAATTCTTTGGATAAATTGAAAATAGATTTCGCCTTGTTATTGAAGAACGATATTTGTGAAATGTATTTTTTAATGCCGTCCACCCCAAGTTGCATCATTTTTTCGGGTGTTGGGGCGGCAGAAAAAAGTGCCGGTGTAACCTCGTTCACCTTTTTATCTGTTGCCTGGGCAGACAGTATTACCGCCACCGCAAATGTAAATTCGTTCGTTGAAAATAATTCCGAACGAATTTCCATATTTATGGTTTTTGGAACAACACTAAAATATTTTTGCGGTGTTATCATTATGCCTTTTCAATTTTAATTGATAATGCATAGCCTTCGATTTCTGTGTCATGGTCGCCATCGCCGGTTTCCATTTCGCGAATCAATGCATCACTCATAATGCGTTTTTTGTGGTTTTCAATCGCCATTGATAATGCTGGATCTGCATTGTATGTCATTTTGATTCGGTCGGAAACGTCCAAACCAACCGCCTTACGCGTATCCTGGATAAAACGCAATGCATCATTTGCCAGACCTTCGGCAACTAATTCTGCATCGACTTCTGTATTCAAAATAACAACCGCAGTGTTGTCGGGTAATGCCGCACCGGTTACACCATCACGCAAAGTCAGGCGGCTTTCAAATTCGTCTGCGTTTAATGTATATTCACCAACAACCAATTTGTCGCCTTGGGTATTGTAATTGCCACCTTTAACCGCAGGGATAATTTTGCTTAACGCACCACCCAGTCGTGCCCCAATTTTTGGTGTGATTAAATACACAAAACTGTCCGCAAAATCGGTTGTGGTGGATGTGAATTTAACATGCTTTACATTTAATTCATCGGCAATAATGTCGGTATATTCCGATAAATCGATACCTGCAATTGTGATGTCGGCCAACGGCAGACGATTACGTAATTTATATTGTT
The DNA here is from genome assembly GCA_017964865.1 of Alphaproteobacteria bacterium. The sequence goes on from JAGCRE010000117.1 coordinate 1,238, forward strand.
CACGTAATTTGTTACCGGTGGATACAACCATTTGAACACGACGCATATCGTTTACGATTTTTTCATCAACATCGCCCGCGGTTGGGAAGTCTGTTAAATGCACAGATTCCGCCCCGGTCAGGTTTTTGTAAATATATTCACTGATAAACGGTGCAAATGGTGCCATTGTTTGGCACAGTGTTGTAAGCACGACATACATTGTGTTAAATGCCGCCACATCTTCGTCCCAGAAACGTGTGCGTGAACGACGAATATACCAATTATTAAGGACGTCCAAGAATCGTACAAATTCTTTGATTGCGACATCTGGTTTGTATTCGTCCAATGCACCCGTTACCGTTTTAATCAAAACATTTAATTCCGCCAAGATGTATTTATCCAAAACGTTGCTTGACGATGCGTCTGCGGTCGCTGTGATATTCCCAGCATTCGCATATAACGTAAAGAAGTGATATGCGTTCCACAATGGTGTTAAAATCGTTTTGATTGTTTCGTTAAACACAGCGCCTTCTTTATCAACTGGCACTGGTTCGGCTTTCAAGAAAGTGCTACCCTGGATAAACAAACGCACCGCGTCTGCACCAAACGTTTCTAATTGTTCGGTTGGGTCAACAAAGTTCCGTAATGATTTTGAAAACTTGCGTTTGTTTTCATCAACAATCATACCATTCGCAGAAACTGTGCGAAATGCCGGCCTGTCAAATAATATAGCCGCAACCACCATCAATGAATA
>JAGCRE010000118.1 GCA_017964865.1 Alphaproteobacteria bacterium
GTTCGCAATCAGCCCAGCAAATGTTGTTGGTGGAATATAACTTGTTAAATTCGTTGCCCCCTTAAATGTCGCCCGGAACAAGCCAGACGATGCGGTGGTTACAGAACTAAACAAATCATCTGGAATTGCTGTTAAAGATGTACAACCATTGAACGTTTCGCGGAACATTTCGTTTGCACCAGTCGTTATACTAGAAAACAGTCCACTTGGTATCGTGGTTACCCCAGAACAACCATAAAATGTCTGATAAAACATACTTGCTGCATTTGTGCCAGGGTTTAGTCCTGTGAACAGTCCCGACGGAATATTGGTTATATTGGTTGCCCCCCTGAATGTCTGATAAAATCGTGGAAACTTTCCATTTGTTGTGCCCTTTTGCGGGAAAATTGTGGCCAGAGAACCAGAAATTGATGCGATTTTATTGGCTGTGGTGGCCTTGGAACTATAAAAAGTTATTGCGGGATTGGAAGCCCCCGTATGATACGATGTTGCAGCACCTGCAAATTTTACCGTATGAACACCCGCAGTCGGCCATGCACATGAATAAGTTCGCACTGTTGTAGTGGTACGTGTAATGACAGTTCCTGCGGCATTATTGCTGCCGTCATATTCGGTTTGGGTCAACAAACCGTCGGTACCGCAATCAACATAAAACACACCCACAGCCGATATATCAAACAGTAATTGTGTTGCATTTGGTGTTGTGGTGACGGTAAATTTATCTTGGAATTCGCATACGCCATTTTCCATAACATAGTTATTATCGCACACATACGGACACGAATTAGATGCCGCAGACGCGGTATAACTTGTGTGTTCTTGGCCATTTGTACACGCCATACGTCCGCTGACCGAACCATAATTGGTAAGTGATGTATCGGAATAGTACCCAACACCAACGTCCGAACATGCACCCGCGTCAGGCCCAGCAGTAAATGCACCATTACCAGTCAAAAATGTATCGGTTATAATATCGTACATACCAACGACATCATCGCTGTTGCGACGTGCGGCAACAAAATTGTGAACCAACACTTCGTCTTCGTATACCTTTAAGTCATAAATACGTCCTGTGAACTGACGTTCTTTTTGCTGATTACCAGCATCAAAAATGTGGATTGGTATGTCCGTTATGATTTTTCCACCCTTAAATGTGTCTGATTTTCCTTCGCCGTTACCGTACAGCAATGCACGAGTAGTGTTCGTTATTGTGTATTCAACTTCATGAATGGTCCCAGCCGTCATCGCATAAGCCGGACCATTAAGTCGGCTGCCTGATGACACTGTCCAAAGTTTGAAATACGCATTCCACCCAAGGGAATATCCACCGTTGGCTGATTGGTTCCCGATAAAGTTGACGTTCTTGCTGTTCGGTAAATTAGACGATACACCTACACGTAACACACCACGAATCGTGGTTGCAGTCGGACTGTGTGTGAAGCCAGTATTGATATACTTGCCGTTCGGGTTTTCAATGTATTCCAATCGGGTATAGGCCGTTGACCCCACAGAAGCTGGTGTTGCAACGTATGTTCCAGCCGCACACCGTCTTTGACACTCTGAAACATCCGTTTTGCCATTGCTTGGGTTGTCTGTGTACCCAGTGGGACAGCTGATGCAAGTGTCGTTATCTGCGTCATAATATGTTGCACCCGTACAATTATTGTCGGCAAAAGCCACGCCCGCAAAAAGTGCGACAAACAGACACGCAAAAAGCGCAGAAATCAGCCGTTTCAAATCAGTTTATGCCTCCTTTCCACATAATCTGTACTAAAATCGTACTAAAAAATCGTGATTTTAATCAAGAGTTTTATGCCAAAAAATGGAAATTATTGTATACGTGCACCCGTCGTAAAGTTGCGTTCACCATATAACAAACTGTCATCATACGCGGTATATTGCGACACCCCGTCCGACAAGTGTAAATTTGATAACGTATGATCGGTCGATGATAACCCAATATAAAATGTTGTTCCGGTATTTGTTACAAGATTCAATGCCCGCGTTGTATCTTTTGTCTGTTTCGCATAAATAACGTGTCCCGCCAAATGCAATTCATGTGCACAATCAGCCAATTCGTCTGCACCATGTCCGTATCCAACGGTGGTAAGTCCCGCTGGGCATTCGTTACGATCGTTTGTTTGGCCATAACCCAATACTGTCTCGGGGGCCCAATACCCCGGTTCGACATCAATGCAACCACCAGTGTTTGATAATGGTCCTTCGACAAACGGCAGTGTTCCAGCACTTTGATAAAAACGTTCGTGTTCCACATCATACATTCCTGCGACACCATTGGCGTCACGCACTGGTATCAAGTCCAGTATCTTTACCCCGTTGCTTATCAAAGTAAAAGCAAAGATTTTTTGTTTTCCCGCATTACCAGACTGATTATTCACTGTTCCAATTGATATAGGACCATCTGTTAAATTTCCAACAGCCAATGGTTTTGTTTCACCGTCCAGGGTACATGTCTGTGTCCCCGTATCCAATATAAACGTATGTTTTGCAGTATCAGCAGCACCAAATTTAGTTTCTGTATTAGAACCACCGGCCTGGCACAAGAACACACTGCCATTAGAAATCCCCACCTTGAAATCAAGATTATTTTTCTTGGCACCGTTTTGTTTTCCTTTTTCAACGGCGGTATATTGCGTTGTCAATTTCATAATTGGATTTACCAATGATGATGCAAAAATACCAGTATTTATCCATTGTTTGCCATTTGCTTCGATATAATCTAATTTTGTATATCCATTAATTGTGTCAGATGCCATATATGTTCCGCCTGGACATGTGGTTTCGCATTGCCTTTTTGATGTTTTGCCCGAGTCTGTATTATCAGTATAACCGACTGGACATGCGGTACATGCAGCAGCCCCAACAACATCATTGTATGTTGCACCCTGGCAATCTTGACATACTGCGATACTGGCACCACGCAAACTGTCGGAATATGTACCAATCGGGCATGGGACCCGTTCGCCAACATTACCAAAATTAGTAACAGATTGTCCCACATAATAACCACGACCAGAATCAACACAGTTATTGCTTAAATCACCACCATATGTAAATCCGCTTACACTGTTGGCATTACTGTTGGTAAAGAAACGTCCCGTTACCGTATCATAGATTCCAATTTTGTCTGTACCATCTTGGCGTACAGGCAAGAAATTATGCACCAGAACATTATTTTCGTATAACCGTATCCAATACACACGCCCCTTGAAATTATAAGCCATTTCGTGAATACCGTTATCAAACAGGTGTATGCTGGTTGTTGTAACAATTCCACCATCGTGTGCCATATCCCTGGTATCGTTACCATCTGTCAAGTATTGCCGACCGTTTTTGAATTCATATGCAATATCATATACACCATCTTGGGTCAATGGGTGGTCTGGTCCCCTTAAACGTGCACCTGTGGCAACGACCCATATTTTAAACTGGTTGTCTGCCCAACCAACAGAATACCCACCCACAGCCGTCTGGTTCCCAATTATATTAAAATTCTTAGCCGATGCGACATTTTCACCAACCCCAACACGAAATTCACCACGAATATTGTCTGAATTGTGAACAAAACCCGTATCAATATATGCGTCACCCGGACTTTCCAGATATTCCAAAACAGTGTATCCATACACCCCCGGGGTTTCAACATATGTTCCTGCAACACACTGTATTTGACATTGGCCAACATCTGTTTTGCCGTTTGTGGTATCATAATCATATCCACTTGGGCATGGCGTGCAAGCATTCAACGCGTTATCAAAAAAGTTGGCCCCAGCACAAATACACGACAGTTTGTCCCCCCAACTGGTTTCGTATTGGGTTTCATATTGGATTGATCCAGACGGACAAGCTGTCGCCAAACCAGTATTCTGGAATGTGTCAGCCCACATATTTGCAGCCGTTGGACTGCCGTTCGCAATCAATCCAGCAAATGCCGTTGATGGAATAAACCCAGATAAATTAGTATCACCATCAAATGTTTTATTAAACATATGTTCTGCGGGTGTTGTAATATCTGCAAACAAATCCGCAGGAATTGATGTTAAAC
>JAGCRE010000119.1 GCA_017964865.1 Alphaproteobacteria bacterium
ATGGTTCTGCGATTAATTTTGCAATGTTTGGATTATTTTCATCGACCACTACATCAAGTTTTTTCGGCTTAATAAGTGTCATCCAGTTTTTTTCAATCATATTTTTTCCTTTTATGGCTTAGTTTATTATTTTCACCAAATTGCACCCAGACCCCTGTGTGCGTGCGTCATTTTATACCAGTATCTGGCGATTGTCAACATATTATTACCCTAAAAAAAACCCTATATTTTTATGGGTCAAAAACTTGACAATTAAAAAAACGTGTCCTAATATCACCGTATCCGAACCAAAAGGGTAAAATATGAAGAAAACTTTATTAATTGCAGCAATCGGGTGTGTTATCTGTGCCCCAGTATATGCATCTGATGGTGGCGTTTATACGGACGAACCTGAATTACAGGTTACAGCGAACGACTTTGTTCGCACCGAACGCGTTGTTCGTCCAATTGCAAAGCCGGCACCAAAACCTGCATGTGGGAAATGCACAAAATGTGCAACCAAGACATGTGGCACACCGTTCGAAAAAGTCGTAAATCGCGACTATTTCGTTCGTGAAACAGTCCAAGTGTATCAACCAGTTGTTACATATGTTCCAGCTGAAACATACACAACAATGCGTGCTGTTGAAACCCCAAAGTGCAACAAGTGCGGTTTTTAATTGGAAAACCAAATAAATAAAAAACGCCCAATCGGGCGTTTTTTATTTTGATTTTGTTCGTTTTGTGCGAACGTGTTGCGATTGTATCAATCGTAATACTGCATTCCAATCATTGTGTTGATTTATAAACGAATGTTTACTTTCTGGAAATTCAACAAACGTTATTTTTGTTTTGTCTGAATACTGTAATGTTGCATCACAAATACCGCGAATATATTCAACTGGGGCTTTTCTGTCTTTGCCCCCGGCAACCATAGTAATTGGTATTTTATATTGTGCCATTAAATCAGGCCGCGGTTTTAAATCATCATCATAAACCTTTGGAAGTACCGAAATTCGTCTTGCATAGCCCACTTTTACAAAATCATGCGGGCTAACCACACCAACAGGCGAATTATAAAATTCAGCATAAGATACATCTGGATATTGATGACATTTAACAAAATCTTTGGTTGCGTCCAGCCACCCACGCACCACATATGGTGCAAACAGCACTGCTGCGGAATAACCAATCGGTTGCTTTTGCAAAATTCGACGATTAAAAACCTCTAATACTGCCCCGCCCGCCAAAGAATGCCCCACAACACACGTCCATTGATTTACAGACATTTTTGCAACAATTTCTAATCCAGCATCCATCAAATCGACAAATTCTGGGACCGTATTTTTTGCCGCCATATCAGCATCAGTCGCATCCTTGAAATCACCAAAGAAAGAATCCAGCGAATATATATTATATTTGTGCTTTAACGACCAATATGTAATTGCCCGCATCATTGGTTCAATATCTGTATTACTTGCCAGCCCCGGCACCAATACCAAATTTCCACGCGGTTTTGTATCACGAATTTCATAGTGCGTAATATGACCGACATTTGCGATTTCGGTTTTGGACGAAAAATCCATTTTCCACGCAAAAGTCTGTTCTTTCAAACGATCTAATTCGTCTGAATAGTCTTTCGGCACAAAAAAGTCTTTTAACGGTTTCATTTCCTGCTAAATTTAGCACCAAATACAAAAATATCAACCAACATTATTAAAACCAAAAAAATAAAAAACCACCCAAACGGGTGGTTTTGGATAAGCAATAATTACAACTATTACACGCGACGCACTTTCTTTGGACGGCAACCATTGTGCGGAATACGTGTTGTATCGGTAATGCTTTGCACGACCAAACCCGCATTCGCCAAACCACGAACTGCAGATTCACGACCCTGGCCAATACCACGCATCAAAACATCGACGGTTTTCATACCCATTTCTGCGACTTTCTTGCCAACCGCGTCTGCAACAACCGTTGCCGCGTATGGTGTGGACTTTTTCGCACCTTTGAAATTATTTGCACCCGCGGTTGCCCATGTTAAAACCGCACCCGACGGATCTGTAATTGTGATACGTGTATTGTTATTTGTCGCGACGACATGTGCAATGCCATGTGCAACTTTTTTAACTACTTTCTTTTTTGCTTTTGTAACTGCCATTATTTTTACCTTTTATTTTTAGATGTCTTCAATTAACTATCGTGTTAATCTCTACCCAAAACTATTATTTACCCTTGACCGCGGACCCAGCGACCACAACACGTTTACCCTTACGCGTACGGGCATTGGTTTGTGTGCGTTGACCACGAACCGGCAAACGGTTACGATGGCGGATACCACGATATGTTTTCAGGTCTTGCAAACGTTTAATGTTCATTGCGACTTCGCGACGGACATCACCTTCGACCTTGAAATTTTGTTCGATATAGTTCGAAATTTTAATAACATCAGC
>JAGCRE010000120.1 GCA_017964865.1 Alphaproteobacteria bacterium
ACAAACATATCCAAATATGCTTTCTGAACAACCAAACAACGAACCGTCTTTACAGACACCGGCAACGCAGACTATTGCACAAATATCGTTAAATAATTGTTCGCCAAACCGCGTTGTGCGTATGACCGATATTCCGGGAAATTCACCGATTGTGGGTGATATTCGCGTGACGTCTGACTTTGGCCCACGCAAGGCACCAATTGCCGGTGCAACATCGTGGCACAAGGGTATTGATATTTCTGTGCCGACGGGAACACCGGTATATGCAACTGCAAATGGAACGGTTGAATATATCGCAGACCAGGGCAACAAAGACGGTGGAAAATATATTCTTATCAAGCATGGGGATTCACGTTTTCGCACAGCATATTTTCATTTAAGCGATAATAATATTTTAAAGGTTGGTGACACTGTGCGTGCGGGTGATTTGATTGGTAAAAGCGGAAATACTGGAAATTCCACAGGTCCACATCTGGATTATCGAATTTTCTATACGGCACCAAACAAAAGTTTTGGTTGGGGGGCGGACGCGATTGATCCATTGTGGGTTAAAAATTATCTTGAAACACAATATCGATTTGCAAGTCAAAGCGTGAAATCGTGTTTGCATAATAAAAACAATTTCTGTGCGGGACAATCAAGTGTTAAACAAACGCCTCCGGAAACGTTACCCTGTGAAATAAAATAATTATTTTTTACGTTTGAATTGCACAAAAAACGAACCGTTATTTACGGGTTTGTATTCCAGAATATATGGTGTTAAAACGCTTTCTTTTGCCCATTGTGGAAATAATTTATGCAATATACCACTGGCCCCGGTAATAATTGTTGCGGTGCGTGCGGACGATGTCGCGGCCGACATAATGGTATCCCATGCCTGTTCAACCGTTTTCATATGCAGGTCGATAACAATGTGATCTGGGGTTGGTTGTTCGGGCTTTGGTATTCGGGTTGATAATTTCAATTCACGACGAACACTGTGTTTGGTCGCCAAATCATCGGGGGTGTATTCAACCCCCGCCATTTGCAAGATATCATCGTCTGTTAATTGTTTCATACGGTTTATAATACAACATACATTTCATATTTCAACGGTAATAAAAACGCCCCATTTGGGGCGTTTAATTTGAATGTAAGAGTGTTTAAATGCTGTCTGCATTAACCCAGCGACCGTTCTTTAACAGACCTGGAGCCATACCTTCGCTGGAACGCAATGCATCAATCACGCCACGTGCCTTGGCTGCATCAAGGTTTTCAATACGAACCTTGTACATATCGCCTTCGTGCACGACGGTTGCATCGCCATATGCACGCATACGTTTTGCCAATGTTGTTGCACTGTCTTCGGCATAGAACGCAGCAACTTGGACACTGTAATCGCCCTTGGTTACAAGTGGGGCTGGCTGTGGTTGTGCTGCAACTGGGGCTGGTTGAACTTCGACCACCTGTTGTGGTGCTGGTTCAACAGAAACTGCTGCAACTGGTTCGCCAATTGTTGCCTTTTTAACAGCAATAGATTCATCTGGTAAAACCTGGATTTGAACCTTGGCATTGCCGGTCATACCGATACGTGCCGCGGCGGCCGGTGATAAATCCATAATACGGGTATTAACAAATGGACCACGATTATTTACACGAACGATAACCGATTGCCCATTGTCCAAGTTTGTTACACGTGCGATTGTCGGCAATGGTAATGTTTTGCTGGTTGCGGCCATTTGGTTAATATCAAAAATTTCACCGTTGCTGGTTTTTGTTCCGTTTAATTCGGCCGGGATAATACCTGCAACACCAGTTTGATTATATGTTAAATCTTCGACAGGAATATATTGAACATCATCAACCTTATACGCGTTACCAATATAGTACTTCGGTGCCGCCGCCATTAAATACGTTGTGTTCAATGATTGTGGTGCCTCAGCGGACAGAGTTTCTTCACCAAAACCGTCGCCATATCCGGCATTATTGGCGTTCTGGTTATTCATACAACCTGCCAAAATTGCGGCCAGTGCCGCCAATGAAATCATTTTTTTCATGATTGGACTCCTTACATTCTTATAAATGTATTCTATCATATAAAAAGTCGGGTTTCAACTTTATTTTATTACTTTACTTTTCTATCAATGATATACGCAACGGGCAGGTAAAGTATTGCATAACCACAAATCGCCGCCCCCAGCATCCAAACAGACGTAATTGGCACAAAACTTAACGCAATGCCCAAAATGGCGGCAACAACGGCAAATAATGTAATTGCATGAAACGTTCGCTTGTCCGTATTCCAAAGGTTACGCTTGCGACACGCACGTCCCAAAAGGAAGTTTTTAAGATAACCACTGACCACGACACCAATTGGAATCGCCAGATATCCAACAAACCAGAACAATCCCACATATATCACCGATGCAACCCCCAATGACACCATACTGGTGCGGACCGGTGTTTTAACATCCTGGGTTGCGTATAATGTTTTGCTGTAAATCTGGCTTATCAGCATGGCGGGCAACACGAATACTTGAATCATAATTGCAACGGCAACCGCATGTGTCGATTGCGGTGTCCATGCACCATATTGGAACAGATATTTTATAATTGGTTCTGCCAATATGAACAAACCCGCCACACACGGCAAAATCAACATCATTGAACGACGCATAGACGAATTTTGTTGGATATGGACACTTCGCATATTATTTTCAGCCAACGCATTTGATATTGACGATATTAAAACTGTTCCGACCGCGAGTCCAATCATTGCAAACGGTAATTGAATAATGCGGTCGGCATAATACAGCCACGAAACGGCACCCGATTGCCAACTGGCGACCATTGTGCCAAGAATAATAGTAATCTGGTAAAAACCACTGCCTACGATACTGACCCCGAAACGGCCAAACATACTGCGAACTTTTGGTGTCCATTTTGGTACAATCAATCGCAACCCAAAATGACGTCGCCGCACGCGTAACCATAAAATAAAGAACTGTAAAATCCCAGATAACACAACTGTTGCCGCCATGATAAACAATGTGGTTGTTCCCGCCCCTAAATACATTGCTAACAATAATGCACCAATCAACATAATGTTTAATAACACCGGCATAAATGCCGCCAGCAAGAACCGCGAAAAAGCGTTTAAAACCGCCGATAAAAATGCCGAACCACATACGAATATGACATAAAAGAACATTATTCGGGCAATTGTAACGGTCAATGCCATTTTACCGGGAACCTCGGAAAATCCGGGGGCCAACCCCCAAACAACCAACGGCATACATATTTCAAACAGTATGGTTAACCCCAACAACACCATCATCAACCATGAAAACACGTTTTTAGCAAAACTTTCATCGTGCTTGGAATCAGTATACATCGGGATAAAGATTGCAGACAACGCCCCTTCGCCCAACAAATCGCGGAACAGGTTTGGCAAACGGAAAGCCGCAAAAAATATGTCGGACAGTCGTCCCGCACCCAATACGCGTGCAATTAACATATCGCGAATAAAACCGAATACCCGACTTATGCCGGTCATTGCACCGACCCCGAAAATATGTTTGCCTAATTTCATAAGTTTCATTATACTAACCTTTGAACTATAAAATCAAGACAGGAATCAAGATATGAAAAAATTAATTGTGTTGTATTTGGCGACCGTTATGTTGGTGGGATGTGCGTCTGAAAACAAAATTGTTCCAGAACAATCGTTACCAGAAATATATACCGAAGCGTATGCGGAATTTAACAAGGAACACTATGAAGAAGCAGCACAAAAATTTATTGTCGCTGAAACGCAATACCCGGCCAGTCCCTGGGCGGCCGATGCACTGATTATGGCGGCATATTCGTACTATATGGACGATGATTTTGCGGGTGCAATAATGACAACAGATCGTTTTATGCGTTTTCACCCCGGACTTGCAGATGTTCCATATGTATTATACCTGCGTGGAATGTGTCATTATCGCCAGGTCAGTGATGTTCGTCGTGAACCCGGGGAATCGGTATATGCGTTGGCCCAGTTCCAGCAACTGGTTGAACGTTTTCCAAATTCAGAATACGCCAAAAACGCGAAAAATAAAATTATTATCCTGAAAAACTATATTGCGGGAAAAATAATGTATGCGGCACGTCATGATATGGCAGCCCAGAATTGGCCAAGTGCAATTACACGTTTCCAATCAATAATCACCGATGCTGTCGAGACAGCCATGACGCCCGAGGCTTTATTCAGGTTGACCGAATGTTATACTGCGATTGGTTTGCCAGAACAATCGGCGGGTTACGCGGAAATGTTGCGTAAAAATTTTCCCGATAACGAATGGACAAAAAAATTAGATAAATAAATTCCCAAATGTAGCACATGACTCTATTGGTTGGGATAAAAAATAAAGTATAATTCTCTTTTGTCATCGCGAGTGATAACGTGGCGATCCAGTGATAATAATGCACGCACACAACGTGTGCGACATAATGACTGGATTGCTTCACTTCGTTCGCAATGACAAAGAACTTGAATCAAAGCCGTCATCCCCGCGAAGACGGGAATCCATTGCACCGCAGGGAATAAATTAACTAAGTGATTTTGCAATTTCGCCAATGTGTTTGTTGACGGTGTCGCGGTCTAACTTGGTTGCTTTGACCCCGGCTTCGCGGAACATATCAAATGAAATTTCTACCGTTTTACGCCAGTTGCATGGGTCGGATACCTTTGTTGCATTTGCCGCCGGTGCCATAAAATACACGCGTTTAATACCCGATTGAATTATTGCACGTGCACAGTCGGCACAGGGTGGTGTTGTTACGTATAATGTGCAACCCTTTAACGATGCACCAAAAAGGCACGCATTATAAACCGCGTTACGTTCTGCATGTTCATAGAACGCATATTTTATCGGCCGTTCCTGGCGTTTAGATTTCGTGTCGTCAACACCACGTGGAAAACCATTATACCCCTGGGAACGAATTTCTTTGTCGGGTCCAACGACGATACAGCCGACCTTGGTACTCTGGTCTTTGGACCATGTAGAAACGTGCAACGCCATTTCCATAAAACGATAATTCCATTTGTTTGTAAATGCGGTTGATGACATATTTATCCTTTTATTTGTCGTAATATAAATAATACACCATTTCCCCCCATTTTCCAAAACATTTGTTGGTTGTAGCGGAACGTTGGTTTAAAATCGGTGGGGTGGGGGATTTCTTTTTGTTAAAACCCAGTTGACAAAATTGTATTCAGTGATATATTGTTCGGTATGAATACAAAACGAAAAATGTTTTATGAAACGGTATATACGGCGGGAATGTGTCGCGACGGTGCGTTACACAGTATTCTGGCACAACGTCCATATTCATTGGTTTTCAAGACAACAAATTGGTGTTGGAATAATTGTGCCCATTGTTGCGAATCTTCGGGAATACATAACCCACATACATTTATTCCGGAATCTGTTATTATTGAATATCTGAACCAAGTGGCAAAAGATAAAAATTTTTCGCGTGCGGTTGTTTTTACCGGTGGGGAATTGATGTCGGCATATAAATATGCGGGGGATAAATATGTTCCAAATATAGTGAATACCGCATTAAACAATGGTTTTGGTGTCGATATTAAAACAAATGCGGGCTGGGTCAAAATGCCAATGGCGAACAAAATCTATCGCGATATTGAACAAATTGTACGTCGTGGTGCATCGAATAAATCAGACATCGGTATTAAAAACATTGTTCATTTCCAGGTTTCTTTATCGCTGGATCGTTTTCATCGTGATGCATTAGTGCGTAATTTCGAGTTTGTCAAGCATTTTGCAGATAAAAACATTCCAGGGGTCGCATTTACAATTCATATCAGTTCGTTTGCGTCCGATATCGGTATGTTTAATAATTTATTGGATAATTTGGCAAATCTTGGGACCAAGATAACTGAAATGTCCGAAATGTTTTCCAATCGGTCGTCAAATGATAAAATTTACAATTTGAATGGTAATGTCATACTGCGGTACAATTGTGCAACATTGTTTGACGGTGGTCGTGCAAAAAGTTTGGATAACGCAAAACATACAACGTTTCCGCAATTTGTATTCTTGAATTCTGATTTTGAGAGTTTGGTTGCATTTGATTCACGTGGTAATGTTACACTTGGAGAAAACAGCGGGGACAAGATATCAACCCCATGGCGCGACAAATCGGGCAAAGCATTACCTTTACAAACAATTCGTGAAAATTTGATTGCTGAAACAATACGTGCAGAACAAGATTTTGTTAAACAACATCGTTTTGCAACGTTTGTTTCAAGATTAAAATAAAAACCGCCATTTCGGCGGTTTGTTATCTTACATGTTGATTTATTAAACTGTCGATATTTACCGTTTTGCCTTTGGCTTGTTCAGATTGATAATCTTTTAATAATTTTTTCATCTGTTCGACCTGTTGCTGCTTTCGGTTTTCTTTGGCATTTCTTTCTCTCTCGTAACCAAGAGTCAAAACAAGAACCCCCAATGGTATCGATACAAGAGTCCACAAAACTTGTCTTTTTATCTTTTCGTTGTTTTTGTTCATGATTATCCCTTTTATCTTTGTTTCATCTTTTGCCC
>JAGCRE010000121.1 GCA_017964865.1 Alphaproteobacteria bacterium
CAGGGGATTATGTAGAGGGTCAAATTCAGGCTCCTCAAAATGAATCAGAACGTTATTTTGCATTGGAAACAATTGAACGTGTAAATGGTGGTGATCCTGAAAATTTGCGTCACCGTATTTCTTTTGACGATATGACACCGTTGTACCCAGACGAAATGGTAAAAATGGAAGTGCAGGAGGATAAGGATAAAGGGCGCAGTTTGTCTGCACGTGTTATCGATTTGATTTCCCCAACAGGTAAGGGTCAGCGTTCGTTGATTGTTGCGCCACCGCGAACCGGTAAAACAGTAATGTTGCAAAACATCGCACATTCAATTGCAACAAATTATCCGGATGTTAAATTGATTGTGTTGTTGATTGACGAACGTCCCGAAGAAGTGACTGATATGCAGCGCAGTGTACGTGGTGAGGTTATTTCATCAACGTTTGATGAACCTGCAACGCGTCATATCCAGGTTGCCGAAATGGTTATCGAAAAGGCAAAATGTTTGGTCGAAGCAGGACAAGATGTTGTGATTCTGTTAGATTCTATTACGCGTTTGGGCCGTGCATATAATACATGTGTGCCATCGTCGGGCAAGGTTTTAACCGGTGGTGTTGATGCATATGCGTTGCAACGTCCAAAACGTTTCTTTGGTGCCGCCCGTAATATCGAAGGTGGTGGTTCGTTGACAATTATTGCAACCGCTTTGGTCGATACAGGTTCCAAAATGGACGAAGTTATTTTCGAAGAATTCAAAGGAACCGGTAACAGCGAAATCATCCTGGACCGCAAATTGTCCGACAAACGTGTTTACCCGGCAATTGATATTACCAAATCCGGCACACGTAAGGAAGATTTGTTGGTCGGCAAAGATACATTGTCAAAAATGTATGTCTTGCGTCGCATTATCAACCCAATGGGAACATTGGAAGCAATGGAATTCTTGTTGGATAAATTGCGTTTGACCAAAACAAACGATGATTTCTTTAATTCAATGAATCAATAAAGAATTAAAATGATGCGTTTATATTTTGCGGCCATAACCATGGCCGCAATTTTTTTCGCCTTTATCACCGGGGTGTATATTGGGCGGGTCAAATGTTCGGCACGTGTTGCAAATGTCAATGCCGAACGACTTATTATCAACACAAAAATGAAAGAGATTGCAAATGAAACCGTTATGCATACTGGGGGCGATGATGTGCGTCGCGTCTTGCGTGAAAAATACACAATTGCCGAATAACACGTGTTCGGTCGTGTGCGATACAATATATGGTCGGGCGGGTGACTGGGACAAAATCAGCGATGATCTGACACGCAATATATATCGGCATAATTTAATGTGCGAAAAGATAAATCGAAAAAATTAACTGTCTTTTGCAATTGTGATAAGTGTGCGAACAATGTCGGCAGAATTCTTGTCACCGTTTGGGGCGTATTCTACAAATTCAAAAAAGTTCGCATTTGCAAAAGATTCAACCATATATTTTGCCGCATCAACCGATATGCCGTCGTTTGCCGGTACCAAGACGTCTGGGAAATATTTTGGGTCAATACTGTCGAAATCAAAAGACAAAACAAATGGGCGGTTGGCAATTTTTTGTCGCACTGTTTCAACCGTTGCCCGCACGTCGTCCGCGGTATGTAATTGATTCGCATATCGAACAAAAATGTTTTGGTCGGTAACAAATTCAAATTCGGCTGGTTCAAAAGAACGAATACCAATATAAAACATATTTTCTGGCTTTAATGATGGTGCGTGTTTGACCAATTTCATCCATCGTTCATCACCGTCGCCCATTAATGCACGAACATTGCAACCATGTGGGGCACCACTTGCCTGGGCACGCGAAGTTGTTGGGTTATGAATATCAAAATGGGCATCGATATATACCATACATAAATCGGCACCATTCATACGGTCGGCCAATACTGCAAAATGCCCAAAGTTCACAGAATGGTCGCCCCCAATCATAATATGTCGTGTTACGGGGGTGTTTTCATAAATCATTTTTTGGACGGGGGTGTTTTCTGCAAATCGATCCGCCATACATGTGGCCAGACTGGACCGTTCGGGCGTGACCATTGTCCAATGTGCATCGGAAAACATTTTTTTTATCGCCGACGGGGCGTCTGCGGGACTGACCCCGGTTGTATGCGGAACGGCACATGCACCGTTCCCATATTCAATACCCATAATTTCAGAAATCATTCCTGGTAACCTTTGATAACAGTTTCGGCAACATTTTTTAGCCGTTCCAGGCCATCCTGGTAATTTGCACAATCTTGGGCGATTGTTGAACGATATGCATCACGCAAATTTGACGCCATATAGAAACACCCAGAAATGTGCTGGACACAGTATTCATGTCCGGTTAAAAATGCGTTTTGACCACGAACGCGACTGTCCATCGATGCCCAATCGATATTTAATGCATCATCCAGATTAGACCACGAATTTGTACCAGTATATTGTGAAACTGTTGCCGACCAGTATTCGCGTAATTCGTTATTATCGATTTCGTTGTTGCCGTATTGCATCGCGATAATCTGTTTGATTAATGAATCAATCTTTGGCTGATATTCGGCATCAATTTGTGCCAATTTTGCACTGCAATAGCAACGATTATATGCGGTGTCCGTTTGTTCGCAATAGCGGTTCATACATTCGGTATAGTCGGCCAAACAACGTGCCGATGAAACCAACGGTGTGGTGCTGATAAGTGTGTCGGTTGTGTGTTGATTTCGGGTGGCAGTGTTGCGTGCAACGTTTTGATTTTGAACCCCATTTTGAGTTGTTGTGTTATTTGTTCGTGGACGCTGGACAACCCGACGTCCAGCCGCCATACCGGTGTTGATTGCCGCACGTGTAGTGTTTGAAGCCTGTGCTGAATTTGTGGTTGTTGTGGGGCGGGGCACAACCCGACGTGGAGCGGATAATTGTTCGGTTCGAACGACAGTGTTAATTGGGTTTGTTGACGGCGATGTTGCATCATATGGTTTTAATGTTGTTCGCATTTGATTGTTCAAATACGGATACATATAGTTATATGTATAACTGGATGTGGGGTTGACAGTTTGATTCTGGGCGGTGGCAACGCCATTACGATTGGCGGTCGATACACCACGCACAGACACCGCATTTGCAGCCGTTGTCGCCAGCATTGTTCCCAATATAAAGAAATAAATTCCCCTGTTCATACTTGCTATCTTAGACCTTTTTTACATATTCATACAAGCGGAAAATGAAACTGTAAAGGCCAAGGG
>JAGCRE010000011.1 GCA_017964865.1 Alphaproteobacteria bacterium
ACATGGCACTTAAACACGCAAATGACGAAAACTTTGCCGAATTAACTGGCAATGGTATAACATTGGTTGACTTTTGGGCATCATGGTGTGGTCCATGCCGTATGTTTGGCCCAATTTTCGAATCGGTTTCAGAACAAATTAGTGATGTCAATTTTGTAAAATTCGAAATTGATGACACAAACAGACGCACTCCTGCAAAATATGGCATACGCAGTATCCCAAGCATACTGGCATTCAAAAACGGCGAATTGGTTGAAGCACGCACCGGTCTTATGGACGAAGAAACGGTGATAAGTTGGGTAAATGAATTAAAGGCATCGTAAAATGGCAAAGAAAGATTTCAAAAAAATTGAATTACCACCAAAATATGTTCCAAAGAAATCTGAACCATATATGTGTCCAGAACAGTTGGCGTATTTCTATCATATATTGAACAATCAAAAGCAAGAATTGGTCAATACCAGTGGTTCTGTATTAAACTCTGTCCGTATGGCAGAAAAGTCCGCATCGGATGGTGTTGGTGACGATTCAGACAGTGCAACATTCGAACAAGAAATCACAATGAATTTGCGGATGAGTCAACGTGACAACAATCTGTTAAAGAAAATTGATGCCGCCCTGGCCCGCATGGATGACGGAACGTATGGATTCAGTGTGGTGTCTGGCGAACCAATCGGGATACAACGTATGTTGGCACGACCATTGGCAACAATGACAATTGAAGAACAAGAAGAATACGAACAAAGAAAATAAAAATCGCCCAAACGGGCGATTTTTTTATTTCTTTTTTGCAGCCACTTTCTTGGCTGGGCTTTTTTTTGCAACCGGCTTTTTTGCTGGTGCTGGTTTTTCATCGGTGGTTTTCATTTCTTTTTTGAAAACCTTTACCCCATCGGCCAGGTTTTTCATCATACCCGGTATCTTGTTGTGTCCAAAAAGAACAACAATCAACAATACAATTACAACTAATTCCCATGGTCCGAAATGCATATCTTTCTCCCTTTATTTTGCTACATAACAATCCAGTCCATCAGACTTTGCATTTTGGCAGAAACCATTTGCATCGTTTGATGTGCTGAATGCAACACGCAATCTGTATGTTGTTGAACCGTTTGGCAACTGGGCCGCCAAAATCACAAATTGTTTGCCGTCAAACAGACTCTTGTGTCCTGCACGCATTTGACGTTCGGCGCTTTCTGCTGCAGCACGTGTTCCATATGAACCAAATTGAACATACCATGAACCACGTGGTGCGGTTGCCGTTTTTTGCACTGGCTTTTGTGCCGGTTTAGACACTGGCTTTGCCGCTGCTTGTGGTTTTGGTTGTTGAACAACTGGCTGGGCAACGGGCTGTGGTGCCGGTTGACGAACCTGTTGTGGCATTGGTTGTGGCATTGGCCGTTGTTGTGGTTGAACGTTTACCGGTCTGTCTGGGTTAAACGTAACATCACGACGATCACCAACAACACGAACTGGGACGCCATTGTTTTCAATTACCTGTTGTGGCATCGGTCGTGGTTGCATTGCCTGATTCGGCATTGGTTGTGGTGCCGGCATTACCCCAGGTTGTTGTGGCATTGGCTGTGGCATCGGTAGTGGTTGTGGTTGAACCTGAACCGGGACCGGTTTTGCTGGAACATTTAATGTATCGTTTGGTGCAACGTGCGAATCGGGGGTAACAACCTCTGGCGTATCAAGGTTTATTTCAACCGTTTCCGAAGAATCGTTTCCAATCGTCCGTATAATAATATATGTCGCCAGTATGATGACAACCAACCCCAGCCCCATCAAAAGCCACGGTTTACGTGGGCGTGGTGCGGCAAACGGTGTTGTTTCCGGCAATGTTTCAACCGGTGTATCATCGTCCAGATCAAGCAAGTCCAAATTGTTTTCTTCGTTATTCATGCGAAAATCCCCCCATTTGTTGTTGCCTTTATTATACCACAAAAATCGGCAATTACAAAATGTAATCAACAATTATTTTGGCATCTGTCCAAAATGTGGTGGCACAATAAGTTTATGATTTTCTTCGACGATTGGTTCGACTTCGCAACTATGGCTGCACCCGGCAACCATAGTCACAACTAAACCCAAAAGAACAAGCGATACAATTTTTTTCATAACCTTTCCTTTCTTTCACAGACCATTATAACGGCATTTTAATTGCGTCCGACATTTGAGCAATAAATTCAGCCAAAGATTTAACTTCTTGCCCCTCTTTGCCCAGGTAACGCAATGTTACATTTTTATCCGCCATTTCTTTATCACCCACAACGGCGATAATTGGCGTTTTCGCCAAAGACAATTCGCGAATCTTGTAATTCACTTTTTCATCACGCAAATCTGCCCGACAATAAACACCCGCTGCACGTAACTGTGCAACAACTTCATTTGCATAATCGGCCTGCTTTGCAGAAATCGGGGTAACAACAACTGGTTCTGGGGACAACCACAATGGCAAATTACCACCCGTTGATTCCAGCAACACACCCATAAACCGTTCAATCGACCCCAGCAATGCACGATGCAGCATAATCGGACGATGCTTTTCGCCATCTTCGCCAACGTATGACAAATCGAATCGTTCCGGCA
>JAGCRE010000122.1 GCA_017964865.1 Alphaproteobacteria bacterium
AGCCAAACGCCGACGCAACGAATCGACCATTGTGCGTTGTTTATCGGTATCGCGTTCCGCAAATATTTCTTCGACATTTGGAACCTTTAATTCAAACAATAACCCACGCAACGCATCACGTTTTTGATTCAGCGCAAGACGCATTCCAAAACCATATTCCGCGTTATCTTCGAATAACGAATTAGACCATGCCGGTCCACGACCACTTGCATCGGTTGTCCATGGGGTTGTTGGCAAATTACCACCATAAATCGATGAACATCCGGTTGCATTTGCAACAACCATACGGTCACCAAATAAATGTGCCAGCATTTTCACATACGGTGTTTCACCACAACCCGCACACGCACCAGAAAATTCAAAGTAATGTGGCAACAATTCAATATGTTTTGGTATATTCATATTCAACTTTTCACGTGGCACATCGGGTAATTTCACCGCCGCATCAAATGCAGACTGATTCGCCCGGGCAACCGACATCGATTTTAAAGACAATGCATGCACTGGGCAATTTTTCACACAGACATTGCACCCCGTACAATCCGCCGGCGAAATGTTCAATGTGTAATACATATTCGGCCCCAGTTCCGGTGTTTTCATTGGAACAACAATAATGCCCGCAACACGTGCATCGGCAACCTGGGATTCGTCCAGAACTTTAATTCTAATCGCCGCATGTGGACACAGCATTGAACACTTTCCACACTGAATACACTTTTCCAAATCGACTGTTGCGACATTTTGTGCGACCCCACGCTTTTCATATTTTGATGTTCCAACCGGATATTGCCCCGCCCCAAAATTGCCATCAACCCGGAACCGCGACACAGGAATTTTATCGCCCCGCCCCGCTGCAATTTCGCCCAGTGTTTTGGAAATTTCCATTGGTGCATCAGTCGTCATTGCGGGTGTCCATTTTGGTGCCGACTTTGTAACCGACGATGGCAAATCATATTTCACCAGGTATTTATCCGCATTATCAACCGCGGCCCAGTTTGCTGCGACGACATCCATACCCTTCTTTTTATATGTTTTTTCAATGGCATCTTTGGCCGATTTGGCCGCAACTTTCACACTTATTACATTGGTCAGGTTAAAGAAATTCAGCATAATAAACGTGTTGATTCGGTTGCCCAACCCCAATTCCATCGCCCCACGATTTGCGTCCAAGAAATATACATTTGCACGTTTTTTTATAAGTTCCATCTGGGCATCGCGTGGCAGGTTTGCAAACGCAACATCGGGCGACATCGACGTATTTATCATAACCGTTCCGCCATCACGCAGGGCCGAAAACACATCAAAACGTTGGGCTATCATAAAATTCGATATGCTGATAAAATCAGCCGATTCCACCAGGTATTGACTGCGAATTGGTTTTTTGGAAAAACGTATATGCGATTGGGTAATTCCGCCCGACTTTTTAGAATCATATACCGCATACGATTGCGGATACAAATTAGAATTTTCCCCCACGATTTTAACAATATTTTTAACCGCACCAACCGTTCCATCCGACCCGATTCCATATAAAATCGCTGTTTTAACGTCTTTACTTTCGATTGTAAATTTTGGATCTGTTTTCAATGATAGTTTCGTTAAATCATCATCAATTCCAACGGTAAAGTTATGATGCAATTTTCCCGCAATCATATTTTCGTAAATTGCCCGAACATCGCGTGGCTTAAATTCTTTGGACCCCAATCCGTAACGCCCACCGAACACCCTGATTCGATTATCCACAATTGATTTGATTGTCATATAAAGTGGTTCACCAATCGCACCCGGTTCTTTGGTTCGATCCAAAACCGCGATATTTTTAACCGTTTTTGGCAAAATCGACAAGAATTTTTCCGTTGGAAACGGTTGGAACAAATGCACCCGAATCAAACCCAACCCCGCTGGTAACACATCCAAAGTTTCGGCAATAGTATCGCAAGATGAACCCATTGAAACGATTATATGCTTTGCTTTTTTATCGCCCACATATTCGACCGTTCCATATTTCCGGCCGGTCAATTTTGCAAATTCATCCATACATTTCTGGACAACTTTTGGCACAGAATCATACAACGGATTTGCCGCCTCACGCGATTGAAAGAACACATCTGGATTTTGTGCCGTTCCACGAATTTTCGGTTTATCTGGGGACATACCACGATTGCGATATTCCAGAACCAAATCATTAGGTAACATTTTCTGTAAAACATCGTCATCAATACGGGAAAGTCGTGATTCCTCGTGACTGGTGCGAAAACCGTCAAAGAAATGAACAAACGGCACCCGACAACGCAACGTTGCCGCATGTGCGATTGCCGCCATATCATGTGCCGACTGGACATTATGAGATGACAACATTGCAAACCCGGTTGAACGCACAGACATAACGTCACTGTGGTCGCCAAAGATTGACAACGCATGTGTTGCCAACGCACGTGCCGCGACATGCATAACAAATGGTGTTTGTTCACCGGCAATTTTATACATATTTGGAATCATCAACAACAAACCCTGGGACGCGGTAAAAGTCGTCGCCAACGCCCCCATTTGCAATGCCCCATGCATCGCACCGGCGGCACCGCCTTCGGACTGCATTTCAATGATTTCTGGAACCGCCCCCCAGATATTTTTCTTGTGCTGGAAAGCCCATTCGTCCGCCAGTTCGCCCATTGTCGAACTTGGGGTAATTGGGTAAATTGCTGCAAAATCAACACAGCGATACGCAACATCCGCCGCCGCCCAGTTTCCATCAACAATCAAATTTGCCATAATTTCCGTTCCTTTTCCCCAGATTTTTTAGATATCGCAAGTTTAGTAAAACCGCCAAAAAAACGCAAGAGATATTCTTAACAAAATACTTGACAAACAACGTATTTGTATTATATTGGTCACATAAAATAAACCGTGCAATATCGGGAAAGCAAAAAGGGGATTTATAAATGGCCGAAAGCAAAGAAGAATTATTACGCCAAAAGGCAAGAAAAATTATGGACACTTTTTCTGATGAAGTGGCCCAAATGTATCTTTACGGTACACCCGACGACCAGACAGAAATTATCAGAAAATATATTTTGCCAGATTTGGAACAAGATATTATTGAACTGTTGGATTACAAACATGCAAAAAGGGTTCAAGAAAACAAAGACGGTGAAAAAGATAATATTTTGGCATGGCATCTTGGTAATGTTCTGCGTCTGGGGACAAAAAACGACCGCTTTTTGGCATGGTGTGTAACTTTGGATCCGGGTGAATTAGAATCTGTATTCCAAGGCCAGGCTAACAAAGACAAATTCTTTCAAGATCTTGATGCACATACCCCAAGCGAAATTGAAAAACTGTCCGAAATTTTGCCAAGCAATAATAAGACCGTTGTCATTGTTAAACGTTTAAAGAATCCACCGAAAATCGTTAAAATCACATCAAACAAACAATCCCACGTTGATTTAAGCGAAGTTATTGTCATTGGCGATGTTGATGCATCTGGTTATAAATTTCCAAAACCAAATGACGAAACAAGAACAATCTTTAACACGTTACCAATGGCTGTTATCGGTAAATTCGATTGTTCTGGGTGGGATAAGAAACTGTTCGCATTAATTGATAAATTACCATTTGCCGAAACAATCGATTGTTCTTTTTCGATAAATTCTTTGGACGATTTGATTGGCAAATTACCAGACGACCCGCAAACAATTGTTGTCCAAGAAACGTTGATTAAACCAAATGCATTACAGAACGACCAAGAAAAATTGCAATCTGGTCAAAAGTTTTTGGAAACATATCCAAACCTGGTCATTGTTGATGCCAAGGGTAAATATAACCTGGCCGATACGATTAAGCAATTAACAACACCCATCCAAGAAGTCGAACAAAAACCTGTTGCGAAAAAAGTGGTCCAAAAACCACAACCGACACAAACTGTTAAGAAACAGGAAAAAACATACACCATTGACGAAGTGATTGCTATGTTTCCAGAAACAGACCCAGAAAAATTGCATCAATGGATTGAACAAGAAATCAAAGACAAGCATAAACAAACCGACGAAAGCACCGGTCAAACTTTATTGACACAAAAAGCGGTCAACCGTATCACCGACTTGGTTGCAAAAGAT
>JAGCRE010000123.1 GCA_017964865.1 Alphaproteobacteria bacterium
CCGTGCAAACCACCCGATACCTTGTATGCACCGTTACCTTCGTTATCAAATTTTCCACCCGCATGCAATTCGCACATAATTAATTCCAACGCAGAACGGCCCGTTTCATGGTTAATATCAAACGGCATACCACGACCATTATCGCGAATTGTCGCCGACCCATCGGCATTTAACGAAACATACACTGTATCGGCATAACCCGCCATCGCTTCGTCGATAGAATTGTTCACAACTTCATAAATCATATGGTGCAGACCACTGCCGCCCTCACCCACGTCACCAATATACATCCCAGGGCGTTTTTTAACCGCCTCAAGCCCTTTTAAAACCTTGATTGAATCACCGGTATATTCATTTGTAACTGCCATATTTAAAATCCTTTCTTTTTAACGTGTAAAACATAGCAATTTATGGTATAATTTTCAAGAAAAAAGGGGTAAAAAAATGGTATTATCTAAAAAAGAAGCTTTTACCAAAGCAGACTTTTTAACTGTGACGAAATTTGCTATAAAATACGGTATTAACAAGAACGAACGTGGCCTTGTCCAAGATGCGTTCTGCAAATTGTTCAAAAGGAACAAACAAGCCCGTACAAACAGTGGGATATTCACACCAGTTATTATATCAGACAGGCACGCCCACGACATAACTTCGCGTTACCGGGCCCACCCACAGTTTCATGATATAATATTGAACGAAATCGAAAAACAGCGTATATTTGCAGCAGAAAAAGCCAAAGGGGAATCAAAATGAAGTTTAAACTATTGTATTTTGGCGATATTTTGGTTAATCCAAAAAAACGTGCCCAACACATATCCGATATCCGTATGCAATTTCACCCACAACTGAAAAAATTGGTGGAACACAGCCCATGGAACAATTTAACCCAATATATGATGCCAAATCCAGCAAAAAGCCCGGTAACAACCCGTCATATTGGGGGAATTGACTGGAACCCGATTATTACGCCAAATTTGAAATTGTTGGCCGAATTGGATATTCAAATGTTGCACCCAGAAATTGTCGGGGTATCGCGTTCCGACATCGACAATCGTATGAAAACGTTGTTTGATGGTCTGCGTTGTCCACAAAACGAACATGAAATTGGGGAAAACACGCCACGCGACATTGGTCCAATTTATACATTACTGGACGACGATCATTTGATAACCCGGGTTTCAATAAATACATCGCACTTGTTAAATACCGACCTGTTTTCATGTAACATACCTAAAACACCAGATTCGATATTTATGATGATTGACGTAAATGTTCGTGTTGCCGAAGGGACATTGGAAAACCTGCCATTTATACCAATAACACAATAAACCATACACTAACTAAGTGCAGCTGTAATTTGATCTTGCATCTGGAAAGTTCCCAAAACCACCCACGCGATTATTGCAGACACCATCAAAATACCAACGCTGTTCAAAACGTTCGAAATTGATTCCATTTTACGCACAGATTCATCCAAATAATCATTTGCGATTGCAGTCAGATTTTTATCGAAATCATTCATATCGGCATACACCATTAAATCACCGACAATTTCACGATTTGGGAAATTATGCCCAGTTTTCAACAACGCTACACCCAAATTATCACCGTTTGCGATATAGTGTAATGTGTCTTCAATAATATTACGCAGATACGCACTTGAATTATCGGCCAACATACGCATTGCGTCCGGCATTGTAATACCAGCCGCAACCATTGATGATAATGACATTAACCAACCAACCGATATGTGAATTTTATAAATACTCCTCGGTGGCATTTTATCAAGAAACACACGTAACCGACCCGACATATGTTCCAACGAAACACCGGCCAAAACAATTATCAAACAAAATCCAATTACAAACCAATACCAATTTCCCACCATAAATTCGGACATTGCAATCAAACTGTTTGCAGAACCACGCCATATGATATCACTTCCTGCGACCTCTACCAATGGTGGCACCAGGTAAAGCCCCACCATAACCACAATTCCAAATGTTAATGCCAACAAGAATAATGGATATGCCACCGCATTACGCATTGCACGACGAATACGTCCGGCACTTTCCACGACACGCGTTGTGTTTTCCAACGCAATAACTAAATTTGATATATTACCCGATGTTACAAGCAACGTTTCTTCGTCTGGCAACCAACCACGCGTTGTATCCGAAAAACTCATACCGCGTTCCAGATTTTGTTGCCAAATTCTCATAACAATTGCAAACGGTTCATTTGGCTTTTTTCCACCGTCTGATTCAATCATTTCCAAACGGTTTAATGCATCCATTAATGTAAAATCATTACGCAGCAACGATGCTAATTTGCGAATCATCGCCATACGTTTTTCTGTATTCAAACGAAAGATAAAACGGGCATACCATAATTCAAGGCGATTCATATTAATACACCCCCGGTCTGTCCAGCATTCCAACCCAACGTTCTATTTCATCAACCGCAATAACACCCGACAACATTAATTCGCATGCCGCTTCTTTTAATGTGCGACCGTCCATTTCTTCCAGCCAATAACGCACCGCATCATCGGTTTTTCCAGCCAAGGCTAATGATAAGAATTCGCTGTTTGTAACGATAATTTCGCCAACCTTGACACGTCCCAGTGTTCCGGTCCCTTTACACAAATCACAACCGGCACCACGTATGAAAACCTGTTTCAGGCCAATTTCACCAAACGCATCACGCACACGTTTATATGCTGGATTTTCTGGGTGATCGATTAAACGTTCATGACAATGCGGACAAACCTTTTTGAACAAACGCATTGACACCAATCCACGCATTAATGTTTCTTCTTTTAATTTAAAACTTTCGATTCCCATATCCAGCAATCGTGTCAATGCCGCCATTGCAGAATTCGCGTGCAACGTTGTCCAAACATTATGACCCGACAATGCACCACGCACCGTTAATTGTGCCGCAGCCAACGTTCGAATTTCACCCACCATCAATGTATCGGGGTCGCTTCGCAATGCTGCCGCCAACGCTTCGGTATATGCGTCATCACGTTGTTCTTCGTTCATCGCGTTGGTAACCGGCATTTGGTGTGCACCATATATCTTTTGTTCAACCGGGTTTTCAACGGTAATCATATTTATTTCATAGTTGCGTTCTTTCAGCATCTGGGACATATTACGCACCAATGTCGTTGATTTACCAGAACTGGTTGGACCGGCAACAATTACCAACCCCGTTGGGAACGAACGCATACGCATTAATAATTTTTGTTCATATGGACCAAATTCTTGTTCTGTTTTAATCCCTTCGGTCGGATTATCATAGAGCAAACGCATAACCACATAACGCGACCCAAACGCAATTGGATTAAATTGCATACGAATACTTAAAATCCCGGCAGGCAGATATAAATCTTTGGTTCCACGTAATGGTGTTCGGCCGTCTTTTTGTGCCGCCTGGTATTCGTTCTGGGCATAGTTTGCATTTGACATATCCGCAGATGCAAATGCGGCACGAACAAACGATTCACCCCATGCAGAATTATATTCCAACACTGGTTGCATACTGCCATCAATACGGAAATAGATTGTTGTTTGATCGGCAACTTCGATATGAATATCAGACACTTTTTGTGCCGCTGCACGTGCGATAATATCAACAAAATCTTTCTGCATTTGGTTATCATATTCACGCACACCGCCACGCGATACACCACCGGCACGACCCTCATACGCCTTGTAAATACCCGAAACCAAACCCAAATCAGAATAGAACGGTTCACGAACAATATGTGATTTACGTTTTAACAAATCAATAAACGACAACACACGTCCATCATAACGATGTGTCCGCGAAACAATAATTTCACCTCCAGAAAAATATGCAACCAAACTTTGCATATCGCGGGACAATTCCATTGCCCCACCTGCCGCTGTCAGCAGACGATTACCGTTTGAAAACAAGAATTCAATAATATCTTTGTTTTCAGCGTTTTGCAGACCAACCGGCACCGACGGTTTTAAATCTGGTGTTCCAGCATTATTGCTTAAAAAATCAATTTCTTCGTTATCGTTCATTTTGTTTGCTTACATTATTTTGTGTTCACCACGTTCAAGACTTGTTTTTCGCCACCCTTGACCAACACAACACCTTCGTCCAGCGATATTGATTTAACAACAAATCCATCCAACGATTTACCAACCGAAATACGTTTATTTTGGCCGGTTACCAGATCGGTAACGGTTGCCTGTAATTGGGAACCTGCCCCAATAACATTTATCAATTTATACTTTTTTGAAATTGGACTTTCTTCCTCTTCATTTACAACGGCCACCGACGATGATACCGATTTTGATTTTGATGATGTTTCTTTTGCTCCGGCTTTTTCTGCCAATTCTGCCTTTTCTTGTTCTAACTTGGCTGCTTCGGCTTCTAATTTAGCCATTTGAACTTCGATTTCTTGCTGTTGTGTTTCGGCACGACCAGACAATGCATCAATTTCCATATGCAGTTTTATTTTTTCAGCCGCCAAACGATCCAAATCTAAATCTAATTGGGCTTTTTCTTTTTCCAACTGCATTAAAACCTTTTCCTGTTCCAGGTCAGTAATCTGTTTAAACACGCTGCCATTAACATCGTAATTGGCAACAGCTTCTGCTGATACATCTTCCATATCAACATCGACCATTAATTCGTCTTCGGCAAACGACACACCTGTCGCCATAACGCCACAGACCAAAACAATTAACATTTTTTTTATTTTATTTAGCATAGATTATCACCTCATAGTTCCATGTGCGACTGGACGCATTCCAATCACACGCTGTTAGGTATACACCGCCGAAATTTTCGAACATCTGCATAAACTGCATCGGCACCATTTTTGACGATGCCGCAATTTCAACGATATCAAAGTATGCCGTATCAACACCGTTTGTCACAGTATCTGTTACAGCATGAATATCCGCAACCGTATTCATACCCTGGAAAATTGTTGCTACATCACGAATTATTGTGTCTGCATCACGTTCATCCTGGCTGGCGAAAGTTCTTAATTTCGGTAAAGCAACACGCACAGAAATCAAATCATCAGAAATTTCTTGAACAAACGCACCCGGCATTAAATCGGTCGCTACTGCATAAAAATCGCCCAACGTTCCAAACGAACGACGTAATTGAACGGTCGCATGTTCTTCGTCACATTTTACCGATGTTTGAACCCAACCTGGGACCTGTTGCATTAACAAACCAATCGCACGATAGCACACATCTGCACGTGCCTGGACATCTGGTAATAATTCATATGGCATAACCAACGGCTCAACAGGTTTTTGTTTTTCTATATTGTATTCTGCATCTAATTCTTTATTTTTTGCATCAACTTGGCGTTTGTATTCCGCCACCATTTCAGGATCCATTTTAGACAAATCATTTTGTGGCGACACCGTTTCTAAAACCGATGTTCCAAAAATTCCCCAAATAAACAGCACCAACAAGGCAATCAATATCAACAATATCGTAATTGATTCTGTTACACTAATTGACCGCAATGCGGTATGCGAATGTCCGGTAATAACATCTTCGATATTACGTTCCACCGCCCTTGGCACGCCCCATGATGCCGGTGCAATAAACACACCCCAATCGGGCATTTCCGCCAATTCGGCATATTTTTTACGAATTACCGATTCCGAACCATAAATTTTATCTTGTAAAATAATGCCGTTACGCACCACAACAAGGTAAAAACTACCATCAACGACGAACGCGGCCAAGAAAGACGAATGTTCGGCCATTGATTCAACCACTTCGGCCGCAGCCGATGGCATACCACCATGATAACCCGAACGTGCCGCCGCCAAACCAATCATTTGGTTATATTCGACATAACGCGAATATTTTCCATCAATCGATCGTGCCAATTTGAACGCGACCATACGCCCGCCTTTGCCATTGGCAACAGGTTGCCAGAATAAGTCTGCAGCATATTTTCTTCTGTGAATCAGTATAGTATGATTTGCCAATTTTTCTCTCTCGCGTTTGTATGATTATAACATAAAAAAACATACCTTGGCAAACACAGATTATAAAAACCCGCCATTTTTATTGGCGGGTCTTTTTTAATTGCAATTTCCATACATGGACGAACATCCGTATCCGCTGTCATACCCGACCGAAACGGTTGCCGGACCACCATTTCGTGCCGTCCGCACCGCAGAATTAGGGCAATCATACACATTTGCGACCAAAACAAATGAACGTTCTGGGCCAAAAATCACCCATTCATTTGGCTTTGTTCGTTGGGAAACAATCCAATATGCATTTCCTGGGCGTGCCTGGTCTGCAATACGATTTTCCAAATAACGACGGGCGTCATCTGCGTCATAGACCGACACTTCGGATTCTAACTTATACAAAAAAGTGCACCCAATTGGTTCGGCATCTAACTGTTTAATATATTCGCTGCCGTTTTCGTTTTTAATCATACCGCCACATGCCGACATCAACAGTATAACCATCAATGCAAAAAGTTTTTTCATTTTTTCCCCCATATTTTTATTTCTCTTCAACTATATCATAATTTGACGGGTCGCTGAACAACTTTTTCAAGACCAGGTTATTCATCGCATGACTGCCCTTATACGATTCCAGATTTCCAACAATAAAACCGCCCGATGTTGCCATATCGCCAACCGCATCGATAATTTTATGTCGAACAAATTCATCGGGCCATATCAGTTTATTTAATGTTCCGTCACCATTGTTGTTTAATGCAATAACGTTTGTTTCATCGGCCCCCCGCCCCATACCATGTGATTTAAGGTATTCCCATTCTGAATATTTACCAAACGTTCGGGCCCGGGCGATTTGTTTTATAAACACGTCTTTTGATTTTTTTGTTTCATCAAAAGAATAAGAATACGATTGCCGACCAATAATTTTTTCTGGATAAATCAACGTCGCAACAATATCCAAACTTTTTCCGTCGTTCGGGGAAAGTTTCACAAAACCATCGCTTTTGCGATGTGCCAACTTTTCCGCAATCCACAATTTCAACCGGGCCATTTTCGGCAATGTGCGACGAATTTCACGATTACGTGCAACAACTGTTTTTTTAACAATTATTCTTTTTAAATTTCCCTTTGTTACACCCGCCTTGGCAAATTCTTGCAGGAAAGTATACGCACTGCCGTCCATGATTGGTGTTTCACACCCATTTATTTCAACAATCGCACTGTCGATACCCGATATAAAGAACGCCGCCATTAAATGTTCGATTGTTTGCACGTGTTCGGCATTTGGATTACCAATTGTCGTATTACGTAATTTTGCCTCGCCCACATTATCATATGTCGCAGGAATCATTTTTGATGCATCAATATCGGTCCGCACGAAATAAATTCCAGGGTTTTCTGATGGTCTTATTTTAATTTCAACCGGCAATCCCGAATGAATACCCTTGCCCACCAATTTAACCGTCTTTAACAATGTTGTCATTTTATTTTTCCCCCAACCATTCCCAGAATTTATCTTCGATTGTTGTTTCTAAATCTGCATATTTTATTTTGTCTTGAACATCTTTTGGTAACCGCACCCAGTCTTTTTCAGTTGTAACCAGTTTTGCATTATGCTTTTCTGCCAATTCGAATAACTTTTTAATATCATCGTCTGTATATTGATAGTGGTCGGGAAACGCACGCACCCCAACAACATTTGATAAACACCGAAAGAATTTTTTTGGATAACCAATTCCTGCAAACGCAAACAATGGCGTTTTTTCATCATATGGCGAAATTGTTTTATTCGTGGCATAGAACACCGGCACCCCCGCTGGAACACTGAAATTTTTGCGTTTATTTTGTGAACGAATAATTATAATCGCATCGGCCTTTGCCGCGTGGCTTTTTGGTTCACGTAATGGGCCAGCCGGCAAAACAAATCCATTACCAAATCCAATAGATTCATCAAATACAATCAACGACACATCTTTTTTAACCGTTGGATTTTGCAGACCGTCGTCCATAACAATCGGGGTATTTGAATTTTGTTTGTCTAATAACATCACGTTACTTTTTCTGTCGCCCGTATGCACAATCAGCCCCGCACGCGACAACATTGATGCCTCATCCCCTATGTTGCCTGTTTCTGTGCTTTTTTTATATCCACGCATAACAACCGGTGCATTATATCGTGTTGCGATTTGACGCACAATTGGTGTTTTACCAACCCCACCGGCAAGTATATTTCCAACACAAATAACTGGGCGACGTGATTTATAGCCCCGACCCCGACGCAAGACAAACACAAAACGTGACGCGACATAATACACAAATGATGCCGGCAACAAAATAAATGACAACGGTGTCTTGTGCATAAACCACCATGGTGTTTTCATTTTACTTCTCCCTTTTTTCTTGCCCGCTTTGCCTTTTTGAAATCGTGCGATGTAACGCCAACTTCGACCATTGGGTGTCCAAATTCGCCGTCCATTTTATGAGTGTTTTCGACCATATATTTTTCTAAATCATTTTTAATTTTGTTAAATTCTTGTTCACTTGCACGACGTGGCACAAACACAGGTTTTCCCACAACACACTTTATTTTCGAAAAAGGTTTTACAAACATATACCGATCCCAACTTTCCATAAAACGGCAACGCGATGCAGAAATACAAACTGGAATAATTGGTGCCCCACTCATTTTTGCAAAATACATTGTTCCATCTTGGATTTGTAACGATGGCCCACCCGGTCCATCTGGGGACAAGCATAATGAATACCGACCATCGCTTAACACACGCAATCCCCCACGCAACACCGACAGTCCCCCATCAGACGTTGATCCATATAACGGCTTTAACCCGAACAGTCTTTGAATTTTTGCCATTATGCGACCATCATGATGCTTGCTGGATATGGCATACGCCCGCATACGACCAACCGCAATCATTGGCGACA
>JAGCRE010000124.1 GCA_017964865.1 Alphaproteobacteria bacterium
ATTGCCAAATATCACCCAGACAAGGTTACAGAATCCCAGCAACAAGAAAACGCACAGAAATTACAAGAATTATCGATGGCTGTGAACACATTAAAGAAACACCTGATAGCTGGCAAGAACAGAACCAGATAACCCTGTGCTTTAGATTATTTTCATTACGTATTTATCCAAAACATCTGTTCTTTCGGGGTGCCACATGATGCATCTGATCAGTTGGTCTTTGGATGATATGGCCTCAACAACCCCATTAAACGTGGCATCTATTTCCAGGTTGTTTCCCAATTTGTCTATAGCATATCCATGATATGAATTTACAGTCATTTCCAATCCATGTATATTTATATCGTGTGTGGTCCTGACATGTCCTTCGACTTTCTTTAATGTTCCGCCAAAATATTCATTTACCAGTTGTGTTCCGCGACAAACCGCCAGAACGGGTATTTTGTTTTCAACGGCATAATCTAATAAAGATTTTTCAAAATTATCTCTTATCGCATTGGCATCTGATGGCTCCACAGAACTTAAACTGTTACCCCCAGACAAAATCAACATATCAAAATCTAAATCTTTTGGGTTTTGTTTAAATGATATTGGACATAATCTTAAATCATACCTGTTGGCAAAATCATACCACGCAGAATCCAGCGATTCACGAATTTCATTACGATTTTCATCTTTGGTTATAATTTGTGTAATAATTGCCCGTTTCATGATATCACCTTTATCGTTTTATTTAATGAATCAATTTCAATGGCATTGGCACCCGATATAATATTATATTTTTTTTCGCCAATACCTATGGCTGCGGGTAACCCGTATTCTGAACACCTGATAACCATATGAGAATTTGCCCCACCAAACATAGTAACCAACCCCACAATCCCGCGTGAAAACAGAAAATCATAACCCGGGTCTGCAGATGCAACCAGTGCTATCTTTCCCTTACAATTCCCAGAAACTATATCCTGTTCTTTGATAACTTCTGCCGTGATTCTTTTTTGCGTAACAAAGTTAGGAATATCATCAACCACATTAAATTGATATACATCTGCTGGATTTAATATCAATTCGGGCAATTTAATCATACATGCGTGTTCATAGTCTTTTTTGCCCCGCCGAACAGATTTGAAAATATCGCGATTTTTTAATATATCTTTTATATCTGCATTGGATATATCCATCACAGAAATCCCCCGTTTTGACGCATATTTTGAAACAGAATCCAGCAGAAAACTTACATATTTTGTAAATATTAACTTTGCTGTTTCTCGTCCAGAAATCGCATTTTTAATAAAATCGATTAAATAATCACCGGATACACATAACCCCAGTTTTTTAACCGCAACATCGATTGCATCCATTTGTTTTTTTGTAAAATTAAATGCACGTCTTTCGGATGATTCTTTGCACGAATATTGAAAATACTTGTCAAAAGAATCGCTATATTTTTTTGATGTTATTTCATAGGTATTGGGTCGTAAATGCCCCCATCGTTTCAAAAATTCTTTTTTTGACATTTGTGATAAATCTTTACGCATATTGTGGCTGGGCAACGGAATCGACGACATAAAATTAGATAAATCTTGTTCAGATATTATATTAACTTCAACCAAAGATTTTAGAATTTTTGTGGCAACAAATGCAGATCTGGCAATTCCCGCAAATGTCAATGTTCCATATTCCTTTATTGTTTCCAGGCAATCTTTTATACTGGCCACTTTGCTGAAATGCGTATCCAACAACCCGATTTTTTTCAAATCTTTTTGGAAATAACCGTCGGGTTTGATAATGTTATTAGTTAATTCTATAAGAGCATTTTTTATATCACAAACCACCCGTCCAGAAAAATGCAAACGTGACAATTCATAATCTAAATTAAAATGTGCACAAGAAAGAACAATTTCAAATTCTATCTTGTCGTGCAGTTGCGGATTCTTATAAAGTTTATCGATGTAATAATTCAATAATTTATTTGCAATATTATCGTCTAATTTGGCCGGTATAAACGATTCTAAATCTGCCCTGATGTCTATGTATGGGATTCCTGCAAGCGGTTTTAACAACGGGTGTTTACGCAAATCGCGATATCCATAGTTATATCTTTGTTGTGCCCATATATCATCTGTAATTAAATACATATATAACGACAATGCCAATCTGTGTGGTCGCATTCCCAACATTTCGGCCGGATTCCAATCAGACATTACACTGAACGGACCGTCTATTTTTTTATATATCGACAATAATTCTTTAGAAACAAATTGTGTGTTTTGTTTAACAACAATCGGCCTGACCTGGAATATAAAAACATTGTCATTTGAATCAATCGCAAATTCTATATCTAATTTATCATTTGAACAGAATTTTTCTATTTCTTGAACCGCAGCCAACAGTTTTTTCAACAACACATCTGTTGTTTTGTGCTTTTTGTAAATTACAGTGGTTTTATATTCATTGGAAACGCCAGACGTTATCAAAGATGTATCGTTTCCAACAGAATAATTTATTATGTAATATGGTGCCATTGTGTCAATATCACACGTGAACACAACACCAGAATATTTTATGTTTTTCAACATCGGTTGAATTAATACTTCATTATTTTTCTTGGTGTTTTTATACGATTCGACAACAACATCTATCGCATTTTTTAAATCAAACGCTTTGCGTTTTACGTTCATAACCGTTTTAAAATGCCCCGCATTAGAATTATTAAAACGGTCTTCAGCCAAAGTCGACGAACGAACAATAACGTTTGATTTAAACGTTTTTATTATATTTTCTATTGTTTCTAATGGGGCTTTTTTGTATTCCGCAATTGTAAAATACTTTAACGGCAAAACATTTGATTTGGACAAAGATTTGGCCAATTTATCCAGTGTTTGTGCTTTTGTACAGAACGTAAATTTAGCCATTTATTTCCTTCTTGCAATCCAACATCTTGATGTGTATTTAATGGAAAACGCATCTGGCAATTCGGCTTTGAATCTGTCGCATATAACGTGAAAAATATTTGAATCATTTTCCCAATATTTATTTTTCACACTTTTCCATGCGTTAATATAGTTATCCAAAGTTTGTTCGAAATCGAAATCCATTTCGATATAAACAATATCTTTGAACAGCCCAGATTGTTCAATTATTGGGCGTTGATCTTCGCGTCTTACCCCACGTGTATAATCGGGAACAACCGTTGTTATAATATTTTCCGCCATATTTTGAATTTTATCGTTCAAATCACGATGATTCCACATACAGCAAAAATACCCCCCCGGTTTAAGAATACGATGTGCTTCCTGTAAAGCAGCCTGGCGATCCAACACATTAAAACTGCTGCCAAACGTGACGATATCAACCGAAGAATCTGGCAATCCTGTTTGGGTTCCTGTTGCTTGGACCCATTTGATATTTGGAATTTGTTTCGTTCTTTCCAGGCCAATATCCATCATAATTTTGTTTGGTTCAACAGCTATGATGTTTGCACCTTTAATTTTTGACAACAGCAGCGTTAAATTACCGGTCCCCGCACCAATATCTGCAACAGATATATCCCCGGTTAAACCAGTATGGCAAAAAATCATATTGATAAGTTCAGTGGGATAATTAGGTCTGTATTTATAAAACTGTGCCTGGGCCGAATAATCCCACGTTTTGTCATAATTCATATTTATCCTTTACGCATTGAAATATTTTCTTTGCCTGATCAATCTGCTTATTGTCGGCATCGTTGCATATAACCAAATCTGGGTTTGGTGGTAACACATATGTTTGTGTTATACCAACAATATCCTTGTTTTTGGTGTAAATCCCCCGCAAATCACGTGATTTGATGATTTTTGCATCTGTATTTACAACGACCGTAAAAAATTTATCGTTATGCTTTCTATTAAATTCATGTATTTCTGAAAACATTGAAATTGTCGAACATATGACATTAACGCCCTGATCCGTAATCATCGCACACATTTTGGCAATACGCATTGCATTTGCAAGTCTGTCTTGCATTGAATACCCCAATCCCGGGAAAAGGTCTCTTATTACATTACCATCTATATGAATTACAACCAAATTATTGCGTCGCATTTCATCACTCAGGGCGGACGCAATGGATGTTTTTCCTGCCCCAGAGAACCCAGTTATCCAGATAAGAACCCCAGACATCTAATTATTTTACCCTGATATTTATGTTATTACTTGATATTTATGATATTATATATACAATGTATGCAAATGCAAGAAGTAAAAGTCAACCATATCAAAGCGATTATACTGGCCGCAGGTTCCGGAACCCGGTTGCGTCCTTTGACCGACAATATGCCCAAATGTATGGTGGCGGTTAATGGGGTCCGTATTATCGATTTCATACTTTCGCAAATGAATCACGTCGGTATAAAGAATATCAAGGTAATTGGCGGATACCGGTTCGATGTGTTACAACGGCACCTTGATAATAACAACCTGGAATTGGTGGAAAATAAAAATTATGCCAATACTAATATGGTGGCTTCTTTTTTCAATGCACTGACCCAACAAGACATTAATCACGACATCGTTATATCGTATTCGGACATAATGTATAACGCTGAAATACTGGAAAAGTTGGCAGCCAGCCCAGATGATATTTCCGTCATAATTGACCGGGGTTGGGCACATCTTTGGAACATACGTATGGAAAACCCACTGGATGATGCCGAAACACTTAAAATATCATCCGATGGATATATCACCGAA
>JAGCRE010000125.1 GCA_017964865.1 Alphaproteobacteria bacterium
GGAACGTCAAATGGAAATACACAAGATACACAAATGTCGCAGGGTATGATAGAAATGAGCCACGCATATTGTGATGCATATGCAAAAAATGGTGCCGTTTGGAATTCTTGGAACAATACTTGTAATTGTGACAAAATCAAAAATCAAAAAGATAAAGAAAAGTGTGTTTTAACTACAAAATACTAATGAATACAAAAAACAATATCTTTAACAAAAAATTATTACGCACGTTGGGGCTGGTTGCGGTATTGACTGTGCCAGGGTTATCGTTTGCGGCAAATAATGACTGTGAAGATGCAGACTATATTTCACCAACATTGGCATTGTGTTCAACACACGTCTATAACATTGGCGGTGTTGAAAACCCAAAGGGCGATGCAGATAAACAATATATGAAAGATGTTATTGCGTTGAAAACAACTGTTATGACACAACAGATGTACAAGCAATATGAATATCTGGAATCGATGATTAAACGGTTCAAGACCCAGTTGGAAAAAGCAGTTTTGACAACTAAATTACAGGCATCTGGGGCTGGGACTGGTTCGGCAAATTCATCGTCTTATTCGGGTATGGGTGTATCCAGTAATGCCGGAACAACCACATCGCGTGTGGGCAGTAATAAATACATCGTGTTAAGTGACGCAAAAAATTGCACATTAGAATCAACACCAACGGCCGCGTTACAGTGCTTGCTGGACAACATATCGGTTACATTGTCAGCATTGGATAATAACAACGTTAATGACGCAAAACGACAACTGGATGCGGATAAAGAAGTTGCGGGCAAGTTTGGGGTAACAGTCCCGTCTGAATGCCGGACGTTATCAAACAATATTCGGGTTATTTCTTCGTGTGCATATTCGTTACGTGTTGCAGTAATGCAGGAAGTAGAAAATAAATCAAGACCGCAAAATAATATGCAGGGCGGTATGCAACGAAATAACTATTTTGGTGGATAAAAATCCCGCCCGTCATGGCAGTTTTTTATTTGTATGCATAATTTTACATTAACAGCAAAAAAACGCCCCGTGGGGCGTTTTTCTTCCTTGTGGTGGAATTGGTATTACGGACACAGTTCCAGTTGTTTAAGAACGTTCTGGACGTCGTTATTAATGGATACGGTTATATCACGTTGCAGACCGTCTGTATACGTATAATAAAACTTTTGTGATGCAAATTCTGGCGATGCCGCATATGCCTGTTGGAACGGTGCCAACATTGCTGTAAACCATTGACGACCACGACACAGACAACCGTTACGCACGTCTGCCGCAACAGATGCCGTTGATGTGTTTGGATATTTTTTATCCAATTCGTCATCGGTCATCATTAAACAACGCGAACCAAAACCATAGAAATTCGCATCGTCTGCCATAAATTTATAGATTAAACCGTCGGATGCACCCGCACGTTTTAACGCATATACCAAACCATCGGTACAACATGCATTGGCCGAACGCATTAACATTTTATACCGATCAAGTAACGGTGCCGAAACTGGATCAGACGCATCAATGTTTCCGTTGCATTTTGCCGCACTGATAAATTCATCCAATACTGCATCGCGGATACGTGGACTGCGTGGGGAAACAGTTTCACGAACAATTGGTTTACGACGCCAAATTTCACATTCTGTTTCGGTTTCAAACGGACAACCGTCACCCGATTCAAACGTAAGGCGGACAATTTCAGTCATATCCTGGGCCGTATAGTTTTCGTTCCATAAATCAAACTGTGGTTTCTGGGGTGCCAAAATTTCATCAATTCTTGCACGCGTTGCAGCCGCATCAGCCATATTTTGATTATACATTTCATATATATCGACAGATTCTGTTGCAACCGGAGTTTCCGCTTCGCGTAAATAAATTTCGGGTAATGGTTCCAAATACCAATCGGAATAATTTTTATCACGATAATTTACCACAGAATCATCCCAAATTGGTGCACCATCACGCCAGCTGACCGTTTTGGTATAGCCATGTGGCGATTGTTTGCCATGTGTGCCGTCCCATAATGCACGACGATTATCTTCGGGGACCGGTTTAATAGACAATAATTTTGCCGAAACCATACGTTCTGGAATTGGATATATGTAATCCATTGGCGTTGTTGGATATTCGGCCATATCACCGTATTCAGTCATCGGTGTAACATAACGTGTTTCAATCGCATCATCAAAGTATTCGATTTGTTTAATATCACAATCCGCCCCCGTACAATCAGACGCCAGGGCAGGGTTCATTCCGCACAGTATAAGCAGAGATGAAAAAACATATATATTCTTTTTCATAATAATAAATTATATCACAAATCGGTGGGATAAAAAACAGATTTTTTGTTTGTATTTGTTTGTCGTTTTGACTATAGTCCTATATGTATTATCAACAAAAAGGAATTCATATGAAAAAATTATTGGCTTCTTTGTCGGTCGCAACAATGGCGGTAATGCCGGCATTTGCAGAATCAAACACATCTTTTCCAACCGGATTGGAATTTGGTGTTGGTGTATCTGGAACATCGGGGTTAAACGGTTTTGTTGGATATGCAAATAAAAAGTTTGATTCTTTCTGGTGGAAACGTTTGGGCGTGCGTTTGGATATGGCTTCGACAAAACCAATCAAAAGCACGATAAATTCAATGGTTGATAACTATATGGGCGAAGGAATCGAAGTTGGTGATTATTTGACAATATCAAAGGGGGAAATCGAATCTGAACATATGGCGGTTTTGGTTGATTTCTATCCGTTTGGCGATACATGGTTCTTGGGTGGCTGGCGTATAAGCGGTGGTTACTATGTTGGTGGTATGAATGTAAAATCTATGCTGACAGGCAAGGGCGATGTTTTAAGTGAATATGCAGGCACAGAATTTGAAATCTGGGGAACCAAGTATAGATACGATGGTGGCAATGCACATGGAACTGCAAAAGCAAAATGGGATTTTACGGGTCCATACCTGGGCACTGGGTTTGATTTAGGTTTGTTCAGCGGATTCAAAATATTTATGGATGCCGGTGTTGTATTCACCAGCAAGTCTGCAGAATTATCAATGAATGTTCCTGTCGAAGAAGTTGGTTTGAAATACTATGATACTGGAACATCGACATGGAAACCGGTCAATACACCTGCGTTGAAAAATACATTACAGGAAAATATTGATAACACATTGTCTGATGCCCAGGAAAAATTGGATGAATATAAATTCTTCCCGATGGTGAAACTTGGGTTTATGTATCGGTTCTAAAAATAAACGAATCGGTAATTTGTTCCGGTAATGATTCGGTTTTGACCCAAAAACCGAATCGAAAGGCGGGACATAGAAATAAGAAAAATAAAACAACCGTTTTTCAAAGACCGCGGAAATCCGCGGTTTTTTGTTTTGTGGTTATTTTTTTATAATTATTTGTGAAAAAACACTTGACTTTTTTGGATATTCGACTCATACTATGCGGGCTTTCAAGTTGGGAACCATTTATATAAGACTCTCAACCCCTGAAATTCTGCGGTTTACGGAACTAACGCTAAGAACGGGGTACCGGGAAAACTGCGAACATTGTGAATAAAAGCAGCTCATCAAAATTCAAGAAGGGATGTGCAGACAGTTGAATTTGGAATATCCAAACTTTGACTAAGTCAAATGTGCATATCCTGGACAGGTAGTAGGTTTACATATAAACCTCGTTAAAAC
>JAGCRE010000126.1 GCA_017964865.1 Alphaproteobacteria bacterium
ACGATGTATTTACAAAAATCGAAATCAAGTTTTCCTGTCGTTTTTGTTTTTGGCAGAATTCCGGCTTTTAGGCGGTTTTCTGGGCTTTTTATAGATTCCTTCCTTGTCTATACATCAATCATAGAACAAAAACGAATCGCAGGTCAAGAGAAAAAATTAATTATTTTCATTTTATTTAAAAATATTTTAATTTTACGTTGTGTCCCATAAAAAACCATAAAATAATTATAATTTGTCATTGACAACCAAAAAAACGTGTGCTAAATTTTTTTTTGAAGTCCGACAGAGGCCGGCACAAAACCCACAAGAAGATTGAAAAAATGTCATTGTTTCTCTCATCTTATGAAAATCGTTTGGATACCAAGGGGCGTATTTCTGTGCCGGCATCTTTTCGGGCCGCATTAAATTCTGAAAACTTTTCTGGTGTTGTATTATATCGTTCGTTTACGAACAAGTGCATCGAAGGGTTATCTATGTCCCGTATGGAAATGTTGGCAAATGCAACCGATAAAATGGGGGTGTTTGACGGCAATTTAGACGATTTGTCGGCAATGCTGTTTGCAGACGCCCGACCATTGTCATTTGACGTAACGGGGCGGATTGTTATCCCAAATGATTTATTACAGCATGCCGGAATAAAAGATCGGGCAATTTTTGTTGGTCGCGGGACCAGTTTTCAAATCTGGAACCCAGACGAATTCAAGAAAATGCAATCGGGGGCGTTGGAACGCCTGCGTGCAAGTCGGCCTGATTTCAAAATCGCATAGTTTTATCGCCCATTTGGGCGTTTTTTATTTGTTGATATTGTGGCGATAAATGGTTATAGTTTTCTTGCCACGGATTATTTGTGGTCTTTGTCTTCAAACGCAAAGGGTTAAATAATGAAATCTTTAACGAATTCGGGTCGCAAATCGGCCGCGTTGTCACCGACCCCACGAGTGTCGGTTTTAACACCAAAAATGCGTCGATTGATAAGAAAATCGTCCGTTGTGTCGTTTGATGTTTTTGATACATTGTTGGTTCGTCCGTATATTCGCCCGACTGATTTATTTATGCATATAGAGCGGGAATTTGACGCACCTTTTTTTCATGATTGTCGTATTATGGCGGAACAGTCGGCCCGGAAACATACGAATAATCCCGATGTAACACTGGATGAAATATATAATCACATAGACGACAATTTTAAGCGTTTGAAACAAAAAGAACTGGATTGGGAACGTATGGTATTGCGTGCAAATCCACAAATGTTAGAAGTTTATAATTTTGCAAAACAAAGTGGTAAACGCATTGTGATTGCGTCTGATATGTATTTGCCGATAAAGTTTGTTGCAGATGTGTTACATAAAAACGGCTTTGATGGATATGAACAATTATATGTTTCGGGCGAAAGCGGTGTGACAAAGACACACGGCACAATGTTCCAGCGTATTATCCAAGATACCGGGGTGAAACCGAAACATATTTTACATATTGGCGACAATCGTAATTCAGATTACAAAAAACCACGTAAATATGGTATTCGTTCCGTATTGTATCGGGTGCCGGTGCGTGAATTTATTCGAAAAAATGCACGAATTGCTGATTTTCATGACAAAACGCACGATAATCTGGGGGCGTCTATATTGGTTGGTGTGCTGGCGTATCGCGATTTGTTGGGTGTGGGCGGTAATTATTGGCATAAATTAGGGTATGAATATGCCGGCCCTGTGATTTATGGGTATACGCGTTGGATTGAACGTGCTGCAACCGCAAACGGTATAGATAATTTATTGTTTGTTGCCCGCGATGGATACACATTGCAACGTGTGTTTAACACTTTTAATGATAAAATTAAAAATTCGTATATATATGCACCACGCTTTTTGAACCTGATATGCCGGTTGGATTATGCGAAAAGGGATAAAAAACAATCAAAGGCGATTGTGGATTATTTTTCGACCAAAGATAAAAAAATAGAAAAATTAGAAACCAATAATGTTCTGGAAACCCCCGACGATTATGATGCATTTATTCAAAATAATATTAAATTATTTACCCCATTGGCAAAGGTGGAATTGAATAAATACCAGGAATACCTGAAAAAGTATGTTGGT
Organism: Alphaproteobacteria bacterium; assembly: GCA_017964865.1. The sequence continues at coordinate 2,097 of JAGCRE010000126.1, forward strand.
AAATCAAAGCAAGTCGCGGTTATTGATACGTTGACGGTCAGTTTTTCGTCTCAAAAACTTATCGAATCTGCACTTAAACATGATGTCATGGGGTTATATTGGAATCATTTCTTTGATAAAAATCATTCTTCGTTACAGACAAAGAATTATAATCATCGTATGTTTATTGAAAACGGTGGACCGACATACGAGATACGGACAAAGAACTGGAATTTTATGGAATTTTTGATGACCGCCCCCGAATACCCGGTCAAGAATTTGGGGCCCGATGGTAATCCAATATATACCAGTTCACCATCTGAAATGGAAAAGTTTAGAAAACAAACATATCTGGACGTATCTGATGGTGCGGTTATGTTTGCCAACGATATAAAATCATTTTTCAACAATGCAAATATATATCTTGATGGGAAAACGGTTGTGTGTTGGGTAAATTGCTTGTGCGACAATCCAACAAAACAAGATTTTAACAATATGTTAAATGTTTACCATGCGTGGGACAGCGACCATACGTGTTATCAACCGCTGTTTTGTGCAAAAATTCATCCGTTGGATTATGTTTTTCATCTTTCCAGGACAAAGAAGCTTATAATTCGGTCGTTGTGGCGGTCACCGTTCCAGTCTTTTGTGGCGGCTATTACAACCCCGGTTCGGGTGAAACATCACCGGCTTAAACAAATACAAATTATTTTGTTTCCTAAATTACGTAACACATATTTCTTTGCAACTGTGCGATTTACCAACAAATGTTTTTACGGTATAACTGTTGGAAAATCTGCAACGATAAAATAAAAAGGTTTTTCAATGTCAAAAATTTCTGTAATTGTTCCATGTTATAATGTTGAATCTTATATAGAACGCTGTTTACAGTCTTTGGTGAATCAAACATTGCAAGATATAGAAATTGTTTGCATTGATGACAAAAGCACAGATAACACGTTATCGATAATAAAAGATTTTGCAAAACAAGATAAAAGAATCCGTATCGTCGAACACAAGAAAAATTCAGGGGCGGCAGTTGCCCGTAATTCTGGGTTGGACGTTGCAACCGGGGAATATATTGGTTTTGTTGACCCCGACGATTATGTTGATACGGACTTTTATGAGAAGTTATACGATTGTGCAACAAAAACATCGTCACCCATAGCCAAGGCAAATGTTACCTGTATCGACAGTAAGACGGGAATTACGGGTGAACACTGGTTAAATAAATACGTAAAACGTGATGTGTTATATTTTATAACAACGTTTTGGTCTGCAATATATAAACGTGATTTTTTAATACAAAACAATATTCGTTTTCCAGATGAAATCCCGGTCAGCCAAGATGCTGTTTTCTTGACGTTGGTGACATTACATGCACCAAGTATATCTGTGATTGATGACACGTATTACCACTATTTTTATCAGCGTGCAGGGTCGTTAGATTCAGCGATGTTGTCGCACAGAAAAGCAGAATCTAAATTAAACGCATTAAAATTGAACCTGGAACATATCCAGAATTCAAATTTGCCAGATAATAAGAAAGCATTTGCTGTGGAACAACATTGTATGCGACACGCGTTATACGAAATTAAAAAAGAATATGAAAAAACCGAAGACCAAGAAAAGTTTTTTATGTTTTTGGCCGATCTTGTTGAAAAATATCCAGAAACAAAATATATCAGACAAAATACATCAAAAAGAATTTATAACAGTCTAAAAAATAAACATTTTAATTTATTTAAACGGTATTCTGCGTTACAAAGACGGCGTGTTTATTTATTCCATTTTTTACCAATTTTAAATATTGATACAATTGGTTCGCATACAACGTATTTTTTGTTTGATTTTATACCGTTGATACGTGTGTTTGAAAACCGCAAATGGTATTTGTTTGGAATAATCCCGTTATTTAAGATAAAAGGTTAAAAATATGAAACCAAAAATCATAGTGTCGTTAACATCTTTTCCGGCCAGAATAAATGATATTCATATCGTCATAGAATCATTAATGAACCAGTCGGTTAAACCAGACAAAATTATTCTTTTTCTAACATCAAATGAATTCCCGGACAAACAATTGCCGGACAATTTGACGAATTTGCAGAACGATATGTTCGAAATTCGTTGGACGGATTGTAATTATCGTTCTTATAATAAATTGGTGCATACTTTGGCCGATTTCCCAAATGACATAATTATAACTGTTGATGATGATGTGTTATATCCGCGTCATTTGGTCAAAGATTTAATCAAATTACACAAAAAACATCCAAATGATATTTGTGCACACAGAATAAGAACGATGAATATACAAGATGGCGTGATACAGCCATATAACACATGGAAATTGTTAGAAAAACGGGGTTGGTTTACAAAAATAAAACCTGGGTATACAAACTTTTTCTGTGGGGTTGGGGGGGTGTTATATCCGCCAAAGGCATTATACAAAGATGTGTTGAATAATGAATTATTTACGGAACTGTGCAAACACCAAGATGACGTTTGGTTTTGGGGAATGGCCGTATTAAACAACAGAAAAATTTTTGTAACAAGACGTGGTTTTGATGTTTATCATCGAACAATTAAAAAACTGCAATCTGTGGGTTTGTGGCAAACGATAAACAGCACAGAAACAAGCCCAAACAATATTGCCGTCGATAATATGATAGAAAAATACCCACAACTGGGGAAATACATCGGTGTATATCACAATATCAAAGTATCTGTTGTTGTGCCTGTATACAATGTTGAATCATATTTACCACAATGTTTGGATTCTTTACTTGCCCAGACTTTGCATGAAATTGAAATCATTTGTGTTAATGACGGCAGCACAGATAAATCATTAGATGTTTTAAATGAATACAGTAAAAAAGATTCCAGAATAGTTGTCGTTTCCCAGGAAAATCGTGGACTTGGTGGGGCACGTAATACCGGTATGCGGTTTGCACGTGGCGAATACGTTGGGTTCGTTGATTCAGATGATTGGGTCGCCCCAGATTATTTTGAAAAATTATACAACGCTGCAAAAAATAATAATGCCGATATGGCACGAACACAGCGTCTGCAATGTTTCCCAGACGGAACAACAAACAACGAACCGTTTAATAAAACAATAAAGAAACGGGCAAAAAACAACCAAAATTTGGCGGTTAATGAACACGCTGTGGTTGTCTGGGACGCAATTTACAGAAATTTGTTTCTGGGGGAAAACAACATATCTTTTGTTGAACCATTGATTCACGAAGATATACCGTTTACAGCAAAAGCAACGTTTCTTGCGAATAAAATTGTTCCTGTGGCAGATACTTTCTATTATTACAGGGTCAATCGTCCCCAGGCATTAAGCAATAAATCTGTGCGTGAATATATGGAAACATTGCGTGCAAATCATATCGCATTAACTTTTATGAACAGTGTAAAATACAAAAAGAAAGCCGATTATATCCAGGCTGTATCCAGATGTTTCTGGCGGGGACACCACAAATTTATGTCGATGTTGGAATGTGATGAATTTACCCCGGAAATTCAGCAACAGGCATTTAATATGATGGTTGAAGATTACAAAAATATAAAGTTCAAGAAAAAGATAAGCAAAATTTCCAAATATAACGATGCGTTATTTATGGGCGATTTTGATAAATTCAAATCATAAAAAAATCGGGCGGTTTGCCCGATTTTTTATGCCGACATACCAACAACAGACCACTGGATTTTCGTATCGTTTGTTGTGCCACCAATATTACGAATACCAACAGACACAGTCGTTGTCGTTGGTGATCCAAAATTAGCAAATACACGATTAAAACTTGATGATGATGTCGCTATTGCTACTACTTTATAGTATGCATCTGCCATTGTTATTGGAAATGTTACGGTTTGGCTTGATGCGGCACCATCGTTCAATCTGCCGGTGCTGACGATACCCCCTTGTTCGACCCAGCCACTTTTGTATTTTCGATACCATGTGTAATTGTTTTCTGCGGTGGGTAATTGGGTTTCCAGCACACAATCTGCGTTGGTTAAATCTGGAATTTCGCTTTGTTTCGCCAATGGTATGCCACCCGCGGTTTGTCCGTCGTGCACACGCAATGTTTTGTTCGTTGTGTCCATTGTAACTTCGCCCACCGCACCGGTAAAGTTTTCATGTTCGGTTGCGGTTCCGCGACGTATCTGTATTTGTCTTGACATCTTTTTATCCTTTGGATTTTTGTTTTATGTAAATATTTCAGGTGTGTCTTCAAGACAATAAAAAAAGACGTCGCAAAACGTCCAATGTTGTGTGTATATTCTATCACAAAACGCATAAAAAATCAATCTATTTCAATTTGTCCGACAATTCGGCAATCGCAATCGCATACCAATTCGAACTGTTCCACTTTTTTATGCGATAGAAATTCGGGTATGTCAAATATGCTGTTATCACCGGCATTGGGGCAACGTCAGTATCGGGCGATGCGTTTTCCGTTGCCGATTCACGTAATTTTTCAATTGCAGAAACGTCACCAACCAATCCGGCCATCATATCGTTTGTTGGAATTGGTGAACCATCGGGATTTGTAATGCCCATTTTTGCCCATTCGGTCAGTGTTTTTTTTACGTCCCCACGCAATAAAGATGTGTCAATGTCGGCCGGCAGAATTACTTTGCGGGCAATTTTTTCGTTTGAATTCCACCCCAGTTTGTTAAGGTAATTTCCCGCACTGAACATTGCGTCACCAACACTGCCGATGATATCAACACGATTATCACCATTGCCGTCAACACCGTATTGTGCCAATGTTGTTGGAATAAACTGGAAATGACCCATGGCACCCGCCCAACTGCCCCGAATAGCGTTTATGTCCAGTTTGTTTTTATCGGCAATTTTCATCAATGCGATTAACTGGTTCGTAAAGAACGTTTCACGACGACCGTCATACATCAATGTTAAAAATGCGTTGGTTAATTTGTGCCTTGATTTAACTTCGCCATAATTCGATTCCAGACCCCAAAACGCCAATATGACGTGCGATGGCACACCATATGCATTTTCCACCCGCGACAGCATTGTTGGGTATTTGACGGCCATTTTTTTGCCGTTTTGAATACGTGTTTGACTGACGGTGCGGTCCAAGTATTGTTCCAACGTTAATTTGAATTCTGATTGATTTTTATCGCTTTTAACAATGCTGGGGACAAACACCGGCAAACGTAATGTGTCATCGATAACTTCCTGGGAAATGTTTTCGGCCGCAGCACGCGAACGAACACCGCTTAATATCGATTCCCAACGTTCCATATCAAATTTACAGTCTTCGGCATACACAAACACCGGCAATAAAAAAGCCGTCGCAAACACAATGCGAAACACAGGTCTTAAATTCATTGATTCCCCGTATTAAAATGCGTATTTAACCCCCAAATGCAAACCAAACGATTGCCATTCAGCCGATTTCAGGGATTCTGTTATTTTTTCAGTGTGTGCCGCAACGGTTTCATATATCGGGTTGCCATTGCCGTCTAAGACATATTGCCCATTTTCATCAATCAAAAATCCGCCAGTCGATGCAACATACAATTCGCCACCAATTTTACCAACGTGGAAATAGTTTGTATCAACCTTTAACGCCAATTGCAGACGGTTTGATACCTTTAACACGTATTCCATTTCTGCGGCATATGAATATGCACCATTGTTGCCTTCGTCCAAGAAGCTGGGGTTCTGTTGCCAGTCGTCACGATTCGGCCAAATACCTTCGGATGAATACTTTGGTAAACCAAATTGGACATAGAAACGCAATTTGTCGGACAATGTCATCTGCTTTTCCATTTCCAAACCGATATAGAACCCAGACCAAGTCGTGTTATAAATGTGGGTCGTGCCGTCAATCAATATCGGCCCGTCACCACCAATAATTACGCATTCGCCACTGTATACACCCCATGGAATATCGCCCATGGATTCATCATAGTCAACCGTCGAAAAATGGTCGCCCAATATCGCATATTGTGTTGGTGAATTTACAATTTTGATGTCTTCGGGGGACATACAAACCTGGTACCAATCACTGGGGGATGGGGAATCAATTGGTAATGTGTAATAGTTACCTTCTTCGTCGCCATAAACATAATCGCCACTGGTCGCCATCAACGGCAGGTAAATACCCTGGTTTGGATACAGATGGTCAGACATTTTAAGGTTATGTTTGAAAATTTCATACCCAATCGATGGTGATAATTTCCAACCCCAAATGTCCCAAACATGGCGGGCCCCAAAACCCAAACGTAAATGTTCGGTGCGGCCGGATTCTTTACCCATCGATATTGTAAATATACCGTATCTTTGGTCGGCCCAATCATATGGTTCCAAGTCATAGTCCATAGACAAACCGCCCGATGACATCACGCCATAGGAATAATCTGCATATGCAAACAAATCAAAATTACGCAGTGTGAAATTATGCTGGGCACCAACGTTGATTTCGTTGAAAATCATATCGTCCCATTCCAAGACAGAATTTACCCCAGTCCGGAATTGAAAATCTGCAAATCGACGTGAATATCCCGCATAAATTGATGTTCGTAATTCTTTTTCTGGCGGTATTGCGATACCGTTTGGTGTCATTGTTGCGGCATTTGAATATGTCGTATAGGCCGCATATTGGTCAATTGTTGGAACCTGGACCCGCGGAACCTGGTATGTATAAGACGTTGTTCCAACCGACTGGCGTTGTCCAGATTGCCCGACATATTGGGTATAGCCCATATTTTGGTAACGGCCATATGCCACCTGGTTTGCGGTGGCAGTGGGGGCGGTTTGATAGTATGCAGGCACCCCTTCATTCGACGCAAACGCCGCAAAAGGTGCCAAAAACGCCGCTAAAAATGCGATTTCCCCACTTCTCATTATCATTTATTACGATATATTATATCACAAAAAAGGGTTATTAAAAAGCGTTTTAATTTATTACTTGCATGGGGTGTTCTTGGGGGTAAAATGCCATTCAAGATGAATAATGCCCATAATATCTATATTCACGTTCCATTTTGCATGTCGAAATGCAACTATTGTGCGTTCTTTAGTGTCGCATGCACGTCGCCAGATTGGGAGAAATACACCAATGGCATAATTGCGGAAATTAATCGTTGGGCAGAAAGCTTGGGGCGAATTAGTGTGCCGACCATATTCTTTGGTGGTGGAACCCCATCACTGATGCCGACAAAATGCTTTGCCAAAATTATCCAAGAATTACGTAGCAAATTTGATGTTGTTCCAGATGCCGAAATTACACTGGAATCAAACCCGGGAACATTGGATGAAAAACGGCTGGACGAATTTATTTCTGGGGGGGTAAATCGGTTGTCAATAGGGGTGCAATCGTTTGACGATGATGAATTATTATTCTTAGGACGAAAACACAATGTGGCGGTGGCACGAAACCTTATTAATTTGGCACAAAACCGCGGGATTCGTGTGTCGGCAGATTTTATATATGGTATTCCCACACACAATGTCCAAAGCGTTCAAAAGTTATGCAATCAAATAAACGAAATTGGTCTTTCACATTGTTCAATGTATGAATTAACGATTGAAGAAAACACTCCGTTTGGAAAAATGAATTTGGATATGCCGACAAATGATGAAATGGCAGATATGTATATGGCGATTACAGATACTCTTAAACTGTCGCGGTATGAGGTTTCAAACTATGCCACCCCGGGTTTTGAATGTCGCCATAATCAAAATGTGTGGGATGGTGATGCGTATATTGGACTGGGGACGGGTGCCGCAGGACGCGTGTTTATGAACAATGTGTGGTATGAACAATCGGGCGGGGTGAACGGTATTTTTGAACCGATGAACAGTAATAGTCGTGCGGTTGAGCGTGTAATTACAGGTATGCGAACAATGCGTGGGGTATTGCTTGCAAAAGATATTCAAAATGTGGTAAATATGGAATACGTGAACAAACATCCAGAATTAGTTATGGTGAAAAATGGGCGTATGTGTGCGACAGAACGGGGGCTGATAACACTGGATGATATGTTGCTAAATTTGATTAAATAGGGTTTGTTATGGAACATAAAGTTTTAAATTTTTTGGGTATAATTGCCGTTTTGTTTTCGGTAATGCTTGCGATACATTTTACAAAGGGGAAAAATATGGACGCTGGAATAAAAATTGAAAATATGGATTTGTCGGTCAAGCCTGGTGATGACTTTTACGATTATGCAACACGTGGCTGGGCAGAACGCAACCCAATACCAGACGATTATACACGTTATGGTTCGTTTGATGTGTTGCGTAATACAAATCTGGAACGTGTTCGCGAGATTGCTGAAAAAGATAACGGAAAAATTGGAACACTGTATCGTATTGCAATGGATGCAGAAAAATTAAATGCGGAAAAAACAACACCGGTTGCAAAATACTTGAACGAAATTGACGAATTGAAATCGGCAGATGATTTACCAGCATATTTGGGCAAGGTGCACACATTTATATCGGCATTTTGGGGTGATGGTGTCGCCTTGGACGAAATGGACAGCGACCACTACATTTATAACATTGGCCAGGGCGGACTTGGTCTGTCACGTGATTATTATTTCGACACTGATGAAAAATCGGTTAAAACACGCGCTGAATATAAAAAGTTCATTGAAAAACAAATGAAGAATTTTGGCGTGCCTGTTTCTGCTGACAAATTATATAAACTAGAAGAACGTATGGCGAAATCTTTTTATCCAAAGGAAAAATTACGCAATCCACATGCGAACTATCACAAAATGCCAATTCAACAAATTCGTGAACAATTCCCAGGTTTTGATTGGGACGCGTATTTGTCGGCACGTGGTGCTTCGGCCGCAGAATTCATAAATATCAATCAACCCGAAGCAATTACAGAATCAATTAAAATTATGCATGATACCGACTTTGATTTGATTAAAACATATCTTAAATGGCGCATTCTTCGTGCATCTGACGCATTACTGGACGATGCAACATACGACATAACATTTGATTTTTATAATCGATTCTTGGCTGGACAACCGGAACCGAAACCACGCTGGAAACGTGCGGTTGCGATGCTGGACGGTTCACTTGGCGAAGAAATTGGTCGCTTGTATGTGAAAAAATATTTTTCCGCCGCGGCAAAATCGCGTATGGAAAAATTGGTAAAAAATCTGCAACGCGCATTGGGTATGCGTATTGAAAATCTGGACTGGATGAGTGATGAAACCAAGTCGCGCGCACTGGAAAAATTGTCCAAGTTCCACGCAAAAATCGGATATCCCGAAAAATGGCGCGACTATTCCAAAATGAAAATCGATGAAAACGCGTCATTATGGGAAAATATGGCGAACGTTTCCAAATTCGAAGATAATTTCTGGTTGGAAAAAATAGGCAAAGAAAAAGATCCATCACTTTGGTATATGAACGCGCACGAAGTGAACGCCTATTACGACCCATCAACAAATGAAATTTGTTTCCCTGCGGGAATTTTACAATATCCGTTCTTTGATATGGATGCCGATGATGCGTTTAACTATGGTGCGATTGGTGCGGTAATTGGTCACGAAATGACACATGGCTTTGATGACCAGGGTCGCCAGTTTGACGCAAACGGAAACCTGCGCGATTGGTGGACCGCCAAAGACGCTGAAAACTTTGTAAAACAGGCAAATGTATTACGCGACTTTTTTGATAAAATAGAAATCGCCCCCGATGTTCACGCAAATGGTGAATTCACATTGGGCGAAAACTTGGCAGACTATGGTGGCGTAACCGTTTCATATACGGCATATAAAAACTTTGGCACACCATCAAATACCGCGTTTGATTTAACCCCAGACATGCGTTTCTTTATCGCATACGCGGGTGTATGGGCGGGAAACATCCGCCACGACGAAGAATTACGTTTGACCAAGGTTGATGTTCACTCGCTTGCTCGTAATCGTGTGAACGGCATATTGCCACAAATAAACGCATGGTATGACGCATTTGGCATAACCGAAAGCGACAAAATGTATATCGCGCCCGATAAACGCGTAAAAATTTGGTAAAACAAAACCGCCATTTTTGGCGGTTTTTTTTATGAAATCTTAAAATCTGGGCGGGCTTTGCGCAAACGTGACAACGCACCCGCTTGCATTTCACGAAATGCCTCTGGGTTCCAAATCTGAAAACTGTTACCACGACCAACAAAAACTGCCCTATCTTTAATGCCGGCGTGCGCCAATAAATCGGCGGGAATAACAATGCGACCCGTCACATCAAATGGCAACGGACGTGCATCTGCAAACAGCATTGCCGACAAATCGTCCAACGTACCATCAAAAACACCCATTTTGTCGGTTGCTGCCGATAAATCCTCCATTCGCGACATTGACATACCTTCGATACAATTATTTGTAAAAGAACGATATAACACAACACCCGCGAATTTATCAGACGAAAGCGATGCGCGAAAAGATGCCGGCACAGAAATACGCCCTTTGTTATCCAAACGATTTTCATAAGATGAGAGAAACAATGTCATTTTCTAATCTTTTCTGGGTTTTGCACCGACATCTTTATCGTGCTTCGAAAAAAATTTAGCACGCGAATATTTGGTTGTCAATGACAAATTATAATTAATTTATGGGATTTTATGGGATATAATGTAAAAAACAAATAATTTTAAATAAAATTAAAATAATTAAATTTTGTTCTTGACGTGCGATTCGATTTTGTTCTATGATTGATGTATAGACAAGGAAGGAATCTATAAAAAGCCCAAAAAACCGCCTAAACGCCGGAATTCTGCCAAAAACAAAAACGACAGGAAAAGTTGATTTCGATTTTTGTAAATACATCGTGTAAATACAAAAGACGATCAATTTTACTTGTAAAACAAAACGGAGGGACGCACATGTCGACAAAAAACATCAAAGACATAATGATTGCCCTGAACAATGTCTTGACGACAACTGTTTGGGTAAATAACGATCGCCAGATTATATCGCTGGCTGACGAATTGCACATCGGGAAAAACAATTCCCCACGTTCAATCGAAGATTTGGCTCGTCCATCTTTGGTTGGCGCGTATGTATCGTTGCAAATTCGTACCGATAACTTCGATATAGCCGCCGAAACTTTGGAAACAAAAGATTTGGCATTACGTGTAAAATCTATGGTCTTTGCAGAGGCAAAGAAATTACTGGACGCAGGCGATGTATCAAGCACGTCTGGTGTAGCAAAGGCTGCATAATCCCGAATTCCTGCGCGTGTGCGTTGGTTTTCTGGGGGCAAAAGTTTTCCGTTTACGGAAAGGAAGGGAGCGCCGCCGGCAAGTAATTGCCGGCGGTTCAATTTTCCCATTGTTATCATATAGAAACAAAACGACCGTGATATTCTGGCCATATTCATACATATTATTATTCACCACACAATTACGAATAAAAAACCGCCCAAACGGGCGGTTAATTTGTTAAACAACGTTCACATTATGGATTTGACGTTGTGGTGTTTGATTTACATACTGGCGTTGAACCCGATGTATCAAGTGTATAACCACTGTTGCAAACACATGTTCTTTCAGCTGTGTCTGGCGAAGAGTTTTGCAGGCCCGAACAGCTACATTTACCTGTTGAACTTGTCCAAGTACCGCCACTGGCTGTACACGCTGATCTGAATGTTGTTGAAATACCAGCATCTAACCAATCATAGATAGCATCAAGCGATGTTGTAACGTCCACATCCCCTTCGTCCAAGCCCAATGTGACCGAACGGCAAGAGTTGATAACCGGCAAACATGCCTTGATCGCCATATCCGATGGATTTGAATTTGTCGATGCATTAAACGCATAGTTGTTCTGGCTTAAACACGCGGTCACGTCAGACAAACAACTTTCTGCGTAATTCGCCAAAACGTTATCCTGGGCAACCTTTATCTGACGGAAGGCACGTTCCAACCAACCGTTAACAACATTGTTGCTTGGCATATATTTACCTGTTCTGTCATATGTGTAATCTTGACATTTGTTCAAGATTGATATGCACATACCATAGTTACGTCCAGTTGCGTCATCATGATAACCCATCTTGTTCTGCAAATACGCAGACATTTCTGCCGAAGACGATTTTTTCGCACTGTCCAATTTTACCGTTTCTTCAAGGTATTTAGACATTGTGTAATCGTTGCTTTGCGACGGAGCCCACATATTCTTGGAATTTGTGTTCCATGTTTTGTACAAACCTTTATCCGCTGCTAATTCACTGTTGTCATCACCCCAACTACCACCAGACATACCTGGCATTGAACCAACAACAACTTCGCCTTCTACGATATATTTACCCGTTGGGTCCAAACAATCTTCATAGTCTGTACCGCAAACATATTCATCTTGCATACAAGAATCCAATGCGCTGATACAACCAAGCAAGTCATAT
>JAGCRE010000127.1 GCA_017964865.1 Alphaproteobacteria bacterium
ATGAATCATTGGTCGGAAACACAATCGCATACGACAATATGATTCAATCGCTGGAATTCTGGCAGAGCACCGGTAAAGATTTTGAGGTTCGAATCACATGCGACCCACGCTTTATCGATAAAAACGATTTAATTGCGATTATACACGATTTACACAACCGGGGGGTACGCACAGTCGCAATACAAAAATACATCGCTCATTTCGAAGATGATGCACATAAAACGACCCCCGAAATGCGAGAGCAGTTTTTTAACGACGCAGATTTGCGTAAAACAGTTACCGCCATGGTTCCCAACACTGTATGGCGGGAATAAAAATCGCCCAACTGGGCGGTTTTTTATTGCTTATTTTGCGATTCTTCATCACTATCTGGGAACAAACTGGCAAAATCAGACATCGTCATATGCAACGCATTTAACACTTTGACCACTGTGCACATTGATGGCCAACGTTCCTTGCCCGATGAAAAAACACGTTTGCTTTTGTTAAATGTTGTTGCGTCCAAGCCACTTAAACGTGCCAATCCCGACACACTGACATTGTGCCCCATCGCCAATTTATCAAACACATGCCACGTTTGCCAATTTGTAATCATTATATCGCCCCATATTTTATTATTCGTTAAAAATCAACACCGTTATCTAATAATAATTGATATTTAAAACAAAATCAACCTGTTTTTTAATTTTTTACCAGGATATTTTATCTATGTATTTTCTGCTCCACTTCAAACAATCACCTCGTCTTACAAAAATGTTGACAATTCAAACTTTTGTATTACCATATAATCAAACTCCAACCAAAAGAGTGCCCAAGATGTTATTACGTAATAATTTGTTCCACTTCGACAAGCCCAAAGACTTTGATACTATGTCTATATCGCGACTTATGCGGGGTTTGGTGTTTGATTTTGACGATCCATATATTCCATTTTTCACCCCTATTGGAACAACAATGCTGAACAACATAGAAAATGTATTTAGAACACATTTTGACAGCATTAATTGTTACGAAATTCAAATTCCATTAATAATGAGTAATAATTCCCTTAAATCGGGCCAAGAAATTGGTGCATTATTCGAAAAGAAAATTATGCATTTGTCTAGGAACATGAAAGATTACCATCTTATGACATCCCCAGAAATGGTGTTTGTTAACCTTTTTTCCAGAAACAGTATTGATTCAAACGCAATGCCTATAAACTATTATTATATTTCGAATATCTTTCGTGATATGCCGGATCCAAAAAACATATTACGGACGAAACAAATACGTATATTTGGTGGCGTGTCTTTTGATAAAACGAAAGAAATGCGTGAACAAACAGAACGCAATTTAACAGATGCGTTATACCAATCTTTTGTTGATTTTGGGGTTCCTTTTCACAAAGAACGTTTTTCAAATGGTGCATCAAGTGAATTTTTCTATTTGAATTCCAAGGAAAACGAAACATATATGATACCCAGCATCGACAACAAACACAGAACAAAATCTATCAGTCTGGGTATGATTTATGATTACAGTGCAGAATGTCCAAAAGACCTGTTTCACATAAACCCAATTACAAACACCAAAGAAAAGACGTTTATTACATCTTATGCTGTTGGACTTCAACGGGTAATGTATATGATTATGGACCATTTCAGGGATTCCAAAGGATTTAATTTGCCTGCACACATTCGTCCATGCGATGTTGTGTTTGTGTCGGGTCAACAAAATGCAGATATCGTTGAAAAAATGGCTTTTGAATTATCAAAAAACAAAATTAACGTATATATTGATAATGTTTATGGACGCACACATATAAAACGTATGGACAATGCAGACTATATTGGCACAGGATTAAAGGTGGTTAGCAGACCAGATGGTCATTTTGTATTTGACCGGGCGGGTAACATGACAACAAAATCAACAGAACCACAAGAAATCGTAAAAGCCGTCATTGACCAAATTGCAAAACAGAGAACGAAATGATAATACCAGAAAAACTTTCCAAATATGTTACCAGCACCGGGGAATACCGGGCTGCTTGGCACGATATGGAACTTGGGGTTATCGAAATACGCAAATTATTGGCATTATCAGAATCACAGTTAGACGACATTGAAAAGCATGGTCTTTTTAAAGACGACAAAAAACGCACATGCAGATATATTACAAACAGACCAACCCCACTTACTGTGGATGAAGTTATTGCCCTGGTAACTGGTAACTTTCCCAGCAACAAAAACAAACGTCATAACAGTAAAACAGACTATAAAATTAACTGGGATATGGTTGAAAAACGTGGTCTGTTACAAGATTTTCCTGTCACAATATCATCGCTTGTGCCACTGAGCCGGGTTGAACAGCTGCCTGATTTTCATAAACATTTTCCTATACATTTAATTCAACGATTATCAGAAATGTCTGATGTTCAATATAACAACATATTTGAAAGAAAATTAATATGGAACCCATACCTGAACACAGAAAGATTCGGGCACGATTGGGTTAAGAATAAAGAATTCGTGCATAATCCAAACAAAATAAACGTCCATAAAAGTTGTTTTGGATACAATCGTGAAACCAAACGCACCGAACGTTTTATGGATTCTGCATTGGGCTATGATTTTTGGAACCAGATATTTTGGCTTGCCAGATTATCCCCGGAAAAGTGGGATAAAATTGAAAAATATAACTTATTAATGTTTTCAACCTATGATATGGTTTGTTATATGAACCTGGACGACGATGTGCTGGACAAAGTGTTACGCAAGGCGATGTTCAGACATATCCACTATGCTTTTTCTCGTAATGTTTGGAATGTTACATTAAAACTTAGTATCTTGGATGATTTGGCATTAAGAAAATATGGCGATTTATACGAAAATATAAAGCATTATAAAAAAGCACCATTGTTGCAAAGACAAGCAACGTTGATGTCATTGGGATGGGGACTTGAATCTGACGACAAAGTAAAGAAAGAGTTAAGCGTAGAATTGATGTCAAAATCAAAGTGTCTTGAGGTTATATCAAGCTTTGGCATACATTGGTCCGAAGGGATGTCAGAATTGTCATTAACAAAACAATATTGGAAAGTCATTGCCAAATATCACCCAGACAAGGTTACAGAATCCCAGCAAC
>JAGCRE010000128.1 GCA_017964865.1 Alphaproteobacteria bacterium
TAAGGTAGAATAAAATGCAATTAGACATTATTAATTTTGATGGTAAAGCGGTCGGCAAAGTAGAATTGCAAGACAGCATCTTTGGTTTAGAGCCACGTGCAGACATTTTACACCGTGTCGTTACATGGCAACGTGCAAAATCGCGTGCCGGCACACATGCGGTGAAAACCGTTTCTGATGTCGCGGGCAGTGGTAAAAAAGCATTCAAACAGAAAAAGACTGGTAATGCACGTGAAGGTGAAAGATACAACGTTCACATGCGTGGCGGTGGTGTCGTTCATGGACCGGTTGTTCGTTCACATGAAATCGATTTGCCAAAGAAAATCCGTAGCTTGGGCCTGAAAATGGCTTTGTCATCCAAGGTCAAAGACGGTTCTTTAATTGTAATCGATTCTGAAAAATTGAAAGCAGCCAAGACAGGTGCATTTGCGAAACAGTTGAAAAAACTGAATATCGCATCTGCATTGTTTGTTGGTGGCGAACAATTAGATGAAAACTTTAAGAAATCCACAGCCAATATCGCAAACGTTGATGCGTTGCCGACAATTGGTTTGAACGTTTTGGATATCTTGAAACATGAAAAATTGGTTTTGACGGCTGATGCAGTCAAAGCAGTGGAAGCAAGATTGGCATAATAACCATAGGGTAGGTAAAATGGCAGAAAAGAAAGTTAAAGCAGAAAAGAAAATCGTTGCGACCGCCGGTGCTTTTGATATCCTGCGTCGCCCGATTATCACAGAAAAGGCAGCAAAACTGTCTGAAAAAAATGGTGTTGCGTTCGAAGTGGCAGCAAGTACCACCAAGGAAGATGTTGCACGTGCCGTCGAAGCGGTGTATAATGTTAAGCCAATAAAAATTAACATTGTCGTCGCAAAAGGTAAGGTTAAATCTTTCCGTGGTCGCAATTCTGGGACACAACGCACAGTGAAAAAAGCATACGTCACATTGCCAGCCGATGCAAAATTGGATCTGGCCGTCAGCGTAGATTAATAAAAGAAACAGCCATAACAGAGAATCCAGATTTTTGGACGTTATTGTTATGGTAAACATAAGGTAAAAAGAAATGGCATTAAAGCATTATAAACCGACAACCGCAGGAACGCGTGGTTTAACCCAGGTTGACCGCAGTGAACTTTATAAGGGTGCACCGGAAAAAGCGTTAACGGTTGGTATCAAGTCCAAAGGTGGACGCAATAATTTTGGTCACGTAACCGTTATGCACCAGGGTGGTGGCCACAAACGCAGTTATCGTTTGATTGATTTTAAACGTAAAAAATTGGACGTTCCAGCAACAGTGTTGCGTTTGGAATATGATCCAAATCGTACTGCATTTATCGCATTGATTGAATACAAAGACGGTATCCGTTCTTATATCTTGGCTCCACGTGATTTGAAAGTGGGCGATGTCGTTGTTTCTGGCGAACGTCAAGATATTAAACCGGGTAATGCAATGCCGTTAAAGAATATGCCAATCGGTACAATCGTTCATAACGTCGAATTAAAACCGGGTGCGGGTGGTCAATTGGCTCGCAGTGCAGGGTGCTATGCCCAATTGATGGGTAAAGACGGCGTTTATGCCCAGATTAAAATGAACAGTGGCGAGTTGCGTAAAGTTCATTCCGATTGTTTTGCCACCGTTGGCAGCGTTTCTAATCCGGATCAACGCAATGTCAATTTGGGTAAAGCAGGCCGTGCACGTTGGTTGGGTGTTCGCCCATCTGTCCGCGGTATGGCAATGAACCCGAATGATCACCCGATGGGTGGTGGTAATGGTCATTCAAAGGGCCACGAACCAGTATCACGTACCGGTATTCCAGCCAAGGGATATCGTACCCGTAGCAATAAACGCACTGCTAAGATGATTATCCGCAGCAGACATTTGGCAAAGAAGAAATAATAAAAAAACGGAGTAAATGATGTCTCGTTCAGTATGGAAAGGTCCTTATGTTCACCCATCTGTCTTGAAAAAGACAGCGGCGGCAAATGAAAAAGATGACCGTAAACCAATTAAAACGTGGTCCCGTGGCAGCACTATTGTGCCACCAATGGTTGGATTAACGTTCGAAGTTCATAATGGTAATAAATTTATCCCAGTCGCAATCGTCGAAGATATGATTGGACACAAATTGGGTGAATTTGCACCAACACGTACGTTCAAGGGCCACGCAGCAAACAAGAAAGCCGCAGCGGCAGCAAAGAAATAATAGTTTCATAAAGGTAAGGTACAGTTATGACAACGACAAGATATGGAATTAAAGAAAATCAAGTTCGTGCGTTTAATAAACTGATTCGCGTCAGCCACCAAAAATTAAACCTGGTGTGCGATATGGTGCGTGGGTTGCCGGTTGATCGTGCGATGGATGTGTTGAAATTTTCAAAGAAACGTGTTGCAGGTGAAGTTTTGAAAACTTTGTTGTCTGCGGTTGCAAACGCAGAACACAACAAAAACCTGGCGGTCGATTCTTTGTTTGTCAAAGAAATTTGGTGTGGCAAGGCGTTAACAATGAAACGTATCATGGCCGGACCACGTGGCAGTGCACGTCCAATTTTGAAACCTTTCTCGAATTTGACAATTGTGTTGGAATCGGGTCAGGCACCAGCCAAAAAAACAAAAAAAACAGCTGAAAAACAAGAAACTAAAAAGGCAAAATAACAACAGTGGTGCGTGGTATGGGGAATCCCTGAATAAAGTGGAAACACTTCAAGAACACAAACCATAAAATTAAGGGAAAACAGAAATGGGACAGAAAGTATCGCCAATTTCACAGCGTTTGGGAATTAATAAAGTTACAGATTCCCGCTGGATTGCAGGCAAGAAAGACTATGCCAAATTGTTGGCAGAAGATCATCAAATTCGCAACTTTATCGAAAAGAAATTGAAAAAGGCGGGTTTGGCAAAAATCGTTATTGAACGTTTGGCAAAAAAAGTGGTCGTAACCGTTCACACATCGCGTCCGGGTATGATTATTGGGAAAAACGGTGCAGATATCGAAACGTTGCGTAACGATATTAAAAAATTGGTCAAAAATGACCAGGTCGTTGTTAATATCTATGAAGTTCGCCGTCCAGATTTGAATGCTCAACTGGTGGCCCAGGGTATTGCACAACAAATCGAGGGTCGTGTTTCGTTCAAGCGTGCAATGAAAAAAGCTGTTCAAAATGCACAAAAGGCCGGTGCCCAGGGAATTAAGGTTATGTGCAGTGGTCGTTTGAATGGTGCTGAAATCGCCCGCAGTGAACAGATTCGTGAAGGTCGTATTCCATTGCATACATTGCGTGCAGATATCGACTATGCCGCGATTCAGGCGAAAACAACATACGGTGTTGTTGGTGTAAAAGTTTGGATTTACACAGGCGATGTCGTGAATAAAGAAAAGTTGGCTTCGGAAATGGCACGCCCAACCGAATATGCCGGCAGCAGTGAAAGAAAAAGCAAATAAGTCTAAAACGTAAGGAATTTAACCATGTTAATGCCAAATAAAACAAAATTTCGCAAACAGCACAAAGGCCGTATCCACGGTGCCACCAAGGGTGGAAGCGAATTGGCGTTCGGTTCGTTTGGACTGAAAGCCATGACACCAGAACGCATTACAGCCCGTCAAATCGAAGCGGCACGTCGTGCAATCACA
>JAGCRE010000012.1 GCA_017964865.1 Alphaproteobacteria bacterium
ATGATACCAACATTAAGTGTGGCTTTGACCCCAGTATCCAAGTGTGTCGAACAAGAAAAACAAAAATAAAAACACCGGCGATTGCCGGTTTTTTTTAATCTGTATTGTCCCACGTCGCCAAGGCTATGTGGGGCACTGAAATTTTTTAAGCCCGCACATTTATTGTGCGGGCTAACAAAATTCCGTGGTGGGTGGTATTGGGCTCGAACCAACGACCTCCACGATGTCAACGTGACGCTCTAGCCAACTGAGCTAACCACCCAAAGCCAAGGCATTATAACAGCAAATTTTTAGATTGCAATATCTAAAAATGCAAATTAATACATCGTTTGCAAGATATGTCTGCTCTTGTCCAGGCTGCTTAACATTTTGCCCGAACCACATGCGACACATTCCAATGCGTTATCAACCAAGAACGCAGGCAAACCCGTTGCTGCACGAATTGCAACGTCCAGACCACGCAACAGAGAACCGCCACCCGTCATTGCAATACCCAAATCAGCAATATCTGCGGATAATTCTGGTGGGGTTAATTCCAACGCTTGACGCACAGTATCAACGATTTTTGCAACGGTTTGCGATAATGCAGATGCAATTTGTGATTCTGTTACAACCGTTTCACGTGGTGTTCCAGATAACAAATCACGTCCCTTAATCTTCATGGTCAATTCGTTGGTTTTATCCTTTGGTGCGATGGCACAGCCGATTGTTTTTTTAATGTCTTCGGCAGTGTTTTCACCAATTAACAGGTTTTTATTTTTACGCACAAAGTCAATAATGTCTAAATCCATCTGGTCGCCAGCGGTACGAACCGCGTTTGAATACACGATTCCGCCCAGTGACATAATTGCAACTTCGGTCGTGCCACCACCAATGTCCAGAACCATTGAACCCAATGGTTTTTCCACCGGCAGTCCCGCCCCAATTGCCGCAGCGGTTGATTCTTCGACGATATAAACCTTGCGTGCACCCGCGGCATCGGCAGCCTCTTGAATTGCACGACGTTCCACCTGGGTTGCACAAGATGGCACACAAATAATAATAAGTGGTGCGGCCAGGGGGCTGCGGTGATGAACCTTGCGAATAAAGTATTTAATCATTTCTTCGGCAACTTCAAAGTCTGCGATAACACCGTCACGCAATGGGCGAACCGCAGTAATTGCACCCGGGGTTCGACCGAACATCTTTTTTGCTTCGGCCCCAACGGCACGAACGGTTTTACGACCCTGTAATTTATCTTCTTGGACCGCAACAACCGATGGTTCGTTCAAGACAATACCACGTCCCTTGACATAAATCAGCGTGTTTGCAGTTCCTAAATCAATCGCCATATCTGCGGAAAAGAATTTCATCAGCCAATTATACATTTTTACCCCCAAAATAATGGTTTTTTTGCACTATAAAACGGGGATTTTAAAAAATCAAGGACACCACCACAAAAAAATTTGATTATTTATATATTGTGGTATTATGTGCAACATGCGAGATACGATAAAGAATCATAAAGACTTTATAATGACCGATGAAAACCCAACAGCGAAATCGGTGTTCTTTATCATACGTATGAAACCATGTGTTACCCCAGAAAAACCGCGATATGGTGTTACTGCGACCAAAAAAACGTTTAAATTGGCGGTTCATCGCAATCGTGCAAAGCGTTTGTTACGTGACTGGGTGCGTTTTAATGAAAAACATATGCGTCCCGATATGGACTATGTCTTTATCGCCCGTCACCCAATATTGGATGCAACACGTGAAGACGGTCGGGCGGCCATGGAACGTGCATTAAAGCATCTTAAAAAAACCCAAAATGGCGATGCCACAGAATAAAAAATCTTTATCGGTGCGTGTCGCAATTGGTATGGTGCGTGTGTATCAAAAGTGTATTTCGCCCGTAATTGGTGGAAAAAATGCGTGCCGTTTTACGCCCAGTTGCAGCGAATATACCAAACAGGCGATTATCAAATATGGTGCCTTGCGTGGGATATATATGGGAATTCGTCGAATAATGCGGTGCCGACCGGGTGGCGGATGTGGATATGATCCGGTGCCTTGACATTGTGTGTTTATGTGCTAGAATCTTTTATTACCAAGACATAATGATTTATTTATAAACAAAAAAAGGAATAAAAAATGTCTTTTCGTGCAACCATTGAATCATTGTCCAAGACGATGGATGATATGGGCATAACAGAAATTGATTTCGAACGGAAATTCTTGTTCGGTATATTTAGTCGTCGCATTCATTTGTCTAAACAATCTGTGGTCGCGGCGGCTGAGGCTTGTGAATCTGCTGGCACTACGCCAATAACAAATGATGCAAAAATGGAAATTTCGGGTCATGCGTTAAAATCGCCAATGGTCGGGGTTGTGTATTTGGCACCAGAACCCGGGGCCAAGCCGTTTGTTAAGGTGGGTGCAACCGTTCATGCGGGCGATACCGTTGCGTTGGTTGAGGCAATGAAGACCTTTAACCCGATTAAGGCAGATACCGACGGTGTTGTTAAAAAGATTCTTGTATCGGACGGCGGTGCCGTTGAATTTGATCAACCACTTATCGTTATTGAATAGCCATGCCAAAGATAAAGAAAGTTTTAATTGCCAATCGTGGTGAAATTGCACTGCGAATCATTCGTGCGTGTCGCGATATGGGTATTCGCACTGTGGCGGTATATTCAACCGCAGACAAAAATGCAATGCACGTGCAATTGGCGGATGAATCGGTATGTATTGGGCCGGCGGCGGCACGTGATTCTTATTTGAACGACAGTGCGATTTTAACGGCGGCATTACTTACCAATTCCGATGCGATTCACCCCGGTTATGGATTTTTGTCGGAACGTGCAGACTTTGCCGAAAAGGTTGAACAGCATGGTATGATTTGGATTGGCCCAGAACCCGATATGATTACCCAAATGGGGGACAAGGTTAACGCAAAACAGACCGCAATAAAGTGTGGATTGCCAGTTGTGCCGGGATCGAACGGTGCAATTAAAAGTATTGATGATGCGTTAATTTGGGCGGAAAAAATTGGATATCCAGTTATGTTAAAGGCGTCTGCGGGCGGTGGTGGTCGCGGTATGCGTGCGGTTATGTCCGCAGATGAAATGGCTGAGGCATTTAATATCACAAAACAAGAGGCAAAATCCGGTTTTGGTGATGATACACTGTATATGGAAAAGTTATTATTGCACCCGCGTCATATTGAATTCCAGGTACTGGGCGACAAACATGGTAATGTTGTGATATTTGGGGAACGCGATTGTTCGCTGCAACGTAAAAATCAAAAGGTTATGGAAGAATGTCCTGCGGCGGTTTTAACGCAAAAGCAACGCGACGATATGATAGAGATTTGTAAAAATGCCGCCAAAAAGATGAAGTATTCCAGTGTTGGAACATTTGAATTTATGTTCGAAGATGGAAAATTCTATTTTCTTGAAATGAACACCAGGCTTCAGGTGGAACACCCGGTAACCGAAATGGTGTATGGTGTTGACCTGGTGCGTGAACAGATTCGTGTTGCGGCTGGGGAAAAGTTGGGATATACCCAATTGAACATTATTCCGC
>JAGCRE010000129.1 GCA_017964865.1 Alphaproteobacteria bacterium
ATAAAAATAAATCAAAAAAACACGCCCGCGATTTGCGGGTGTTTTTTTATTTTAATTTTCTATTCCTTGAAATTTGCCTGATAACGCGGATGTGAATTGTTATACATTTGTTCAAAACGTTCGTTAGCCGCGGCCTGGTCAACAATTTCACTGTCATCGCCATCCCATGGACGACCATTTAATATAACCAGTGATGGTTTATCATTGGCATCGCACAAAATACGATATTTCGATATGTTATATTGTTTGCCATAGCATTTGCCATTTTGAATTGCGGCAAATCCCATTTCTGATAATTGGGTGCACGTTGGTTCAACGCGTTCGCCACTGTTGTTCGGACTTGGGATTTCACCATTTGGTAATCCGGCATTTTCATCTGGGTCTTCCAAAATACCACGGCACCATACACGCACCGGATTTCCGTTGACGTATGCCATTGTGCCACCGTTTGTTGTCTTGCGAACACCAAAACAGTCGCCGTTCAGTGCTGATAAATCAAAATCTTTGGAATTTACAATTGTTGTATCTGCAATTTGACCGCGACTTAATGCGACACGTTCGTAATCAGTTGGACTTTTTAATGCAGCCGCACAAATATACTTTTTACCCCAACATTGCGATACAGTGTCCCAACTGTCTTCGTCATCATAATCATAGGAATACCCAGTGCCCATACTGGAATAACATTTTGACGGGCTGGGGTGACAAATTTCGTTCTGTTCCCACCATGGTGTTGCAGCGGTTGCATCACCAATTAATAAAACAGAAAAGAAAGTAAATAAAATTGTCTTTATCATTTTTTTCTCTCGTTTGTTCATTTTATCAAAATTTATCCGTTGTTGCAAGTATGCGGTTAGCAGCGTTTTATCCTCGTATTGGAGCATTATGAGATGTGGTTGCTTCTTGGGTTTCATCGTCCTTTTTCGCACAGAATCCCCATTTCTTGTTGGCGTTTGTTTCTTGATAGAAGCTACTTTGTGCTTCTAACGCGTCTTCATTTGTATCATCAGATGTTGTTTCTTCGTATGGTGTTGTTATCCATTTACCGCCAAGACGTTCACATTCGGTCTTTAATGATTTTGACATTGCCGAACGTATGCCATCAATTGTTGTATTTACGTCTTGTAACACTTCTAATGATATAGGTGTTTCTGTTGTGTTACTGTCAACTTTCTCAATTTCAGATGGCCGCATGCAGGCCTGCAAGGCATAGCGGACAACCTTTTGATACAGACTGCCAATATAATCGGAACATTTATCCTTATCAAATATTTGCAGAGAGCCCGAATCATCGTCTGACCCCGAAGATGGGTTTTCTGGGTCTGGTGCATATGGACATTTGTTTTCGCCATTACATACAACCGTGTCTGGGTCAGATTTATAGTTATATCGTGCCCTGTCACACGGATTACATTTATTACCGTCCGCAAGTTCGCTTTCTGCAAGGGTTATTTGGGTGTTTTTCCAGTATCCATTTGTTCTCAGATTTTTAGTTTCGCAATCGGATAAGTAATAGCCGGGTTTACAACTGGTATATTTTATGTTGTTAGCACTGCCTATAATACAAGAATATACGCCCGGGGCAACACCTGGTGAATTTTCGGGTACATTACTATGTTGATTTCCGCCAGATCCACCATGATTACCACCCGATGAATTGGTTTGATAGTCGTCGTATGTGCTTGCCACATAACCCTGGCATTCCCATTTTTTTGCATATTTCTGTTCGCCAGGTGCATAGACACGACATGCATATGGGTATGAGTGAATTGTGTCGCTTGGTGGGACAGAACACAGCGTTGTTGCATATTCTTGCAATGTTGCCAGGCAATTTTGTGCGATTTTTTGACTGGTGATATTTTGCATGGTGGCAATCAATTCGGCCATACCAGACGGACCACCACCGTAAAGGTTACTGCACGCGTCCAATTTATCGCGACATAATTGTTCTGATAATTCCAGTTGGGTTCCCAATAATAATTGTTCTTTGGTGTTACTGAAATCACGCAGTGATGCGGTCTGTTTGTCATAGCATTGATTCACAACGTCCAGACATTCTTCTTTGACCTGGCGTATTCTGGATTGTTGACCCTGGTATATTTCGGTAATTGCCTGACGCATAAATTCGTCCCATACATCGTCTGCCAGGTCTTGGCATGTTGATAAACTTTTTTCTGCGGCATCGCGTTTACGATTTAATTCCGCAACAATCATACGGTTTGTTTGGTTGGTTAATATGTCCCCAGATAACGACAGCATGGTTTCCAGTTGATAAAAACTTGCCGAATAAATTGGTTCACCAGTTATGCGGTTTAAATACAATCCAGATACGTCAAGACAATGAACATAGTCGGTGCCACAAGAGCTTTCTGCGGTGATGTCCCGACGCACCTTGGCCACACAGTCGTTTATCGCCGTTGCGTTGTGGGCGTTATAATTTTCCAGTCGGGCGGTATTCATTTCGCGTTCTGCTTCGCGGATGGTTGCGTTGGCAGCGTTTTTCTTTTTGTCCAGTGCGTTGGATAATAACGTGCAATCATTTTCGATATACATTCCGTATGCAGTAATAACCATATTCAGTGTTGATTTTGATTCACAGTGATCGGCAACCAATTCTGCACACTGGGAATGGACCGCGTTATACAACATTTCGCCAGTAAGATTTGCAATGTTTACGCCGTTTGCCAAATCTGTGGTTGCCCAAATATCGTTAATGTTGCCAGCAATGTCTAATGTTCCCGATGTCGATAAAGATTTTGATTTTGTTTTTGCAAGCACTGAACTTATACCCGCAAGTTTTTGTGCCGATGCCGAATTGTCGCGTGCCCTGGACGCATATGCTTCGCCACTGGACGCGGTAAGCATCGCGTTAACTTCGGCGGCAGTTTTTGGAATAACGTCGATATTCAAATCTTGGAACGTTTGCAATTGGTCAGATGCATCTTCTAATGCACGTTGCTTGGTCTTGATTTCGTTTAAGCGTGATGAACAGATGCAGCGACGATATGAATCGTCTGCCGTTGCACAGAATTGATCCATACATGTGAAATATGCATCACGACATGCATTATACCCGGTGCCAAATGTTTTTGATGTTGTTGCCGCACGCGATACATTGGTTGGCTTTGTCGCAGTGCGACCGGTCGATGTTCGTTGGGTGTTAACCGCCACACGTGATGCCCCAGACGCATTTCTTGTTTTGGTTGTTGAACGTGATGTTGTTGTTCGGCCAGTGTTTGTTGTGGTGCGTTGTGTTACCGCACGTGACGATGTTGTTGTATTGCGTGGTGAAACCGCATTTGTATTTTGCCGTTGTGACACAGTCATTTGTGGGGTGTTGCCCGAATTCCGGTTGTTCACATTTGTTGTACGCAACGCAGCATCGGACGCACCGATGCATATAAAACATACCGTCAGAAAAGACAGAATTCCTTTCATTCCTTACTACAATTATGATGCTAGCAAAAAATAATATTTTGGGGCAAGTGGTATTTACATGAAAATATAAAAAAATCCCGCGTTGTGCGGGATAATTTTTTATGCGTTTTGTTGGTCGGTTGCACCACGATTTCGTTCAACAAAAGTTATGCGACCTTTGTCCAAATCATACGGTGTCATTTCAACACGAACATGTTCGCCAACGTTGACCCAAATGCGTGCCTTACGCATTTTGCCACATACAGTTGCCAGAATTTCGTGTCCGTTTTCAAGTTTTACACGAAACATCGTGTTTGGTAATTTATCTTCGACAACACCGTTAAAAACAATAACATCGTCTTTTGCCATATTTATCCCTTTGGATTTTGTTGTGAAAATATGATATTGCGACAAAGAAAAAATTGCAAGATTTTTTTATGTGCTTGCACGTTGGGGGTTTATCTGGTAAAATTGTATGTAATAGTATGTAGGAGTGGGCTTACATGAAAATCAGGATTTTTGCCTTAGTGTTATGTATTGTGCCATATTATATGGCAACTGCAAATGGTGCAGAGACGTCTCGCGTTGGTGTGGGGCGACTTACTATGTCAACGGGACCGGGTATTTCGGCTAAGAATATTGTTACGTCGAAAAACGATTCGGAACCGGTGAATAATGTCGTAACAAATGTTCCAAATAACACATCGTCAACGGTTGTTGTTGTGTCAAATGAACCGGTGATAACAGGCAGTCAAGATTGTCGTGCCGCATATCGTGCATGTATGGATGATTTCTGTCTTTTAAGTGATGGCGAAGGGGAACGTTGTGCGTGTTCCAGCAACATAAATAAATCAAAAAGTTTAATCAAAGAAATTCAACAAATTCAGGCCGAAGCAGATAATTTATATACCGAAGGTGTCGAACGGGAACAATTGGGTGCAAAGGCGAAATTGGTGTTCGGTGAATCTGATGCGGCAAAACGTTCATCACGTGTTTCAGGGTTAAGTTTTTCTGAATGGTTAAACAGCGATGATGACGACAGTCTTGGGGCAGATGATGATATTGGTGATGGTTTGTATGCGATGGCGGCGGACTATTGTGCTGATACGTTGTATTCATGTGGATCCAAGGCAGATATGGAAGAATTGTTATATTCACGTCAAATCATTGCCGACTGTAAAACATTTGAAACATATCTGGCGGAACAAAAGGCAAATGCAAACGCAAATAAAAGAACGGCCGAAGCCGCGGTGCGTAAGGCACGTTTGGAAATGTTGGATACAACAAATAAATACAATCGTGGCGAATGCTTGTTGGCATATAAATCTTGTATCGCAGACAAGGGTGGGTGTGGTGCAAATTTTGAAAATTGTTTAAATGCTGATTTGTTATCACGTCGTGCAAATGCGTGCGAAAATGTTTTGGATCAATGTATGGCGGTGCGGTCGGTGGTTCTGGACGACTGGGATGCCGAGGCACAAAGCATATTGGTTGACGCAACAAAATATGCCGATAAATATGCACGTCAAACGTGTATGGCACGAATCCAAGATTGCTTGGAAATTGGTTGTTCGACCGAAACAAATTCGGCATGCCTGACCGATGTAAGTGTCGCAGCGGGTATTTGTCCGGTAATCGACGAATGTGATGATATGATTCCAGGGCTAAAGGCGGTTATGAACAGCAAATTAAAATACCTGGGGACGCAATTCTGTCAAAACGATATCGATAAATGTTTGCGTAATGCATGCGGGGAAAATTTCAGTGCACCACAATGTGTGGGTAAAAAAACGGCTGAAATTACCGCATTGTGTCCACAATCGATGTTCCCATCGTGCCGTAATGAAAAACAGTTTGATATTATTGTCCAGGCGGTTTTGTTACAGATGGATTACCAGTTAATGCAGGGCTGTGTGAATTATTTCAGCAACGAATTGGGTCGTGTGTGCGGTTTGGATATGGCGTGTTTGCCGTCGGATATAACAGTTGAATCATTACGGACATTGCCAACAACCGAAGACGAAATTCGCGATTTGCGTGAAACTGTCCAGGCAAGTGCTAAAAATGCGGTTAATGAATTCTTTAAACAATTTGAAAAAGATAAAACGGTTGCTGCGTGTCGCGACAGTCAAAAACCTGCGGGTCGTCGTGGATTGGGCGACAGTGTGTTTAACACCGCAAAGTTGATTGCGAACATTGGTGCAGAAAATCGTGCGTTACGGCAACTGGAAACAAAAATTGCCGAATTATCACGTGAAAAAGATATCGAAACCGCACGTCAAACATGTCTGCGGACGTTCCAGGTAGAAAGCCCAGACAAAACAAATAAGAACTACAGTTATATTCGCAGTGTCGTTTTTGAACCAGACTTGCGTAATTGCCACGTGTGTCGTATGCAACAGGTTTGTGAAACCGGTGGCGAAGACGAAAAGACATCTATGTTAAAGGCTGCTGCGGGCGGTTTGTCGGCTGGGGCATCGGCGGGAACAATGGTAAATCCAGGTTGGGGAACCGCAATTGGTGCCGTGGTTGGTGCCGTTGGTGGTGGGATTGCCGGATACAGTATGGGCGGCAAAGAAGATTATTGCCAGGAAATAGAAAGCTGTGAAGACGTTAATATGTAACAAGAGTCCAG
Source organism: Alphaproteobacteria bacterium (assembly GCA_017964865.1). The sequence goes on from JAGCRE010000129.1 coordinate 6,053, forward strand.
GGGAGAGAGAATAAATGTCGAAATTTTTGTCTTTGTTTTTAATTGGATTGTTTTGTGGCATCGGCAATGCTGATGCGGCGGTTGCAAAAAAACAATCTGTGATACAAAACGGAACGACAATTCGTGCACGTATTCCAGTTACCGGCATTTATAACCAGGAATGCTATGATGCATATTATGGATGTATGGATCAATTCTGTATTATTGATAATGAAAATGGTGGCAGTTGTGCATGCAGTGATAAAAATGCCGAATATGAAAAGAAATTAGCCGACGTAAAAAAGACGTTGGACGAAGCAGAACGTATCAGCACCGAAGAGGTTGAAAAAGTTCGTGCCGGGGCCAATGCAGATATTATTTTCAGTGGTTCACGTGAATATGATGAAAACGGAAACATCGTTTCATTAAATGCGAAAAATAATAAAGATAGTAAAGCGTCGCGTCGTGAAAGTCTGTTGGCATTATGGGACACAGATTTTGATATTGATGATGATGTGTTCGCAGACAGTTTTGATGCGATTGCTAATAAAACAGGTAACGCGTTGTTCAGTGCCGCGGACAATTTATGTCGGGAACAAATTGGATATTCTTGTTCAAAAGATATGGCGTTCTTAAGTCAGGTTTATTCACGTCAAATTGCATCAGATTGCAAGGCTTTTGAAAACGCTATTGCAAAGCAAGAATCAGAAGCCCAGTTAGCGTTGGCAAATGCAAATGCCGATGTGCGTTCTGCACTGCGGGACAGTTTGAATGCAGCAAACAAATACGACCTGGGGCAATGTATGGTCGAATTCAAAAAATGTATGTTGACCGAAGATGCGTGTGGTGCGGACTGGACAAATTGTGTGTCGACGGTTGCATTGGAAAATATGCAAAAGACATATTCACCATATAAAACAAAAAAGAATAATTCATATGGCATATCGGCGGAAACAATGGAAATTCTGTCGAACAAACGCACGATTTGTGAACGCGTGTTAAGTTCATGTGTTGCGGTGCGTGATATGGTGTGGCCAGCATTTTTGAAAGAAGCCGCCCCAACAATTAAATTTGCGGAAACAAATGCGGAATCGAAATATCGTCAGTCGTGTTTGACCAATATTTCCAAGTGTATCCAAAAGGCGTGCAAGGATGATATTGCGGGGCGTGGTGTTGCAACAATGGATGCATGTTTGTCGCGGCCGGATATGGCACGTAGTTTCTGCAAGGTAGAAATAGAACCATGTGAAAAAATGGAACCTGCTATTTGGAGTTATGTGTCCGATAAATTGGCGGCAATGCGTGTTGATGCATGCACAAACGAAGTCAAAGAATGCTTTACCGACGAAACGCGTTGCGGAACCGATTTTGCGAATTGTGTTGGTATGGATTATAAATACATCCACGACATTTGCCCGATTGATAAATTGGTTGTGTGCAAGGCAAATAACCCAGAATTCAGTATGAACGATTTGGATTCTATGTTGATGGGATTGTATTTGAATATTGATAACGCGATGCTGGATAAATGCCAGAATTTAGTTGAATCAAAGATGGTTGAAATCTGTGGTTCGACAACCGACTGTAATAAATTTGCCGCAGACGATACAATAGGAACCGGCAGTTTGCGTTCGGTCAAAGACGGAAACAAATATCGTATTACCGGTATGATTTCGTTTGGTTCGATTAAAATGGGTGATGCGTCGGGAATTGTTGATACGGGTGAAGAATCAACAAAAACTTTGGCACCGGGCGAAATAGGGGTCCAAGAATATTTGGCTCATGTTAAATCAACAAATGTCGGTGTGAAAAATAAACAAGCAATTGTTGATACGATTGAAGCCGAATTGAATAATATCGCCGGAACAATCAATCGTACAATCGAATTGATTGAACAAGACCCAGAAATCAGTTTCTGTGTTAACGGACGTAATCTGGAACAAATAACGGGCAAGAAAGATAAAACAGTTGCACGTTTTCCGCATCTTTTGGATCAAACAAAAATGTTGATTGCAACATCGGCTTTGCGTCAGGCCCAAGATAACTATAACAACAAATTTAACAAGGCTGTTGCAGATGCAACCAAAAACGCATCGGCTGATTTAGCACAATATATGTGTCAAATGATGCCTGTGACGGGTGGTGCGGTTGGTAATGCAGATATGGATATGTCGTTGACAGAACCGTATGCAATAAGTTACGAGGTTGGTGCGGGTCTTGATAACAATATGCTTACCCAGGGTGGACGTGGTTCAACAACGTTGGGTAACAGTGCAACATCATCTACGGGTTCATCAAGAAGAAGTAATGGTGCCGATATTGTTGGTGGATTTTTCTCTGGTGGTGTGTCGTTGGGTGTAGATGCGTTGTCTGGTGTTGGTAGCAAACATACGGTTGAATTGCCGTCTGGAACACGTGAATTGTGGGCGGTATTTGATCGTGAAACACGTACGTGTCATTTCTGTACGTCAACCGTTACGAGAAGTTGCACAAATACATATAAACGTGGATTCTTGGGCATTGGACACAAGGATGAAACCAGTTGCACAGAATCAGATCCGGTTGAAAAATGCGAAGATATTCAAATGTAATGGTGGAATAAAATGAACCCAGATGTAAAAGAAGTGTTAGAGACAACGACCGAGATTCTGCAAAATCCAAAAGAATTGATGAATGTCGAAGTGTCCAGTATCGACGCTGCAATTGAATCA
>JAGCRE010000130.1 GCA_017964865.1 Alphaproteobacteria bacterium
ACCAACTGGATACAACAGGGTATCTCACGCAGCATTGCTGACCAGGCACGAACAATTCGTATACCGGTCCATATGATTGATAATATACACAAGATTCAGCGTGCATCACGTCAATTTATGCACAAATATGGCCGCAGTCCGACCGCCGAAGAATTGTCTAAAATTATATACTTGCCAGTTGATAAGATTCACAAGGCAATGAAAGTGAACTTGAAACCAATATCGTTGGAAGCCCCAGTTGGCACCGAAGACGACAGCAGTCGTATCGAAATTATTGCGGACGAAACAGCGAAAAATCCGTTCACATCTGCGGCACAAAAGAATTTGCGTAAAATCGTTACACAAATCTTGTCTGAATTGGATCCCAAGGAAGAAACCGTTCTGCGTCAGCGTTTCGGTATGAGCACCAACAAGACTAGCACATTGGAAGAGGTTGGTGAATACATCGGTGTTACGCGTGAACGTATCCGCCAGATTGAACAAAAGGCGTTGAATAAATTGAAACACCCAACGCGTGCCCGGAAATTACGCAGTTTCTTGGAAGATTAATATCGGCCCGCGTTTTTGCGGGCTTTTATAAGTAAAAGGAAAATAAAATGATAATAGCAGTCGAAGGTGCAGATAAAGCAGGCAAGCATACCCAGGTTATGCGAATTGTTGATTATTTGAAATCTAAAAATATTCCAACCGAGACGCTCGATTTTCCCCAGTATAACAGTTATTGGGGTATGTTTATCAAAGACTACTTGAACGGCGAATTTGGAACAAATACACGTGATTTGCCGGCAGAATACACCATGTTGCCGTATGCACTGGATCGCCAGGCCCATATGCCCCAGGTTAAACAGTGGAATGATATGGGCTGGGTTGTGTTTGATAGATATACATACAGCAATGCGTATTCAATTGCTAAATTGCCGCGGGACCAGTGGAACATAAAAATAAAATATCTTGAAGATATGGAATTCAATCAGATGGGAATTGTTCGGCCCGATTATAATATATATCTGTATCTGCCTGCGAAAATATCGTATGAAATGCGACACCAGGGGTTAAAAGCATATCAAAACGGCAAACCCGATATTCACGAAAACGATTTGAAATTATTGGAAGATGTCGCAGATGTTTATAAAACAATCGCGAACGGCAATCCAACACAATGGAACGTTATAAACGAAATGAAACCCGACGGTTCGCGTATGAATCCCGATGAGGTTTTTGCAAATATTCGACCGGTGATTGATGGTTTGATATCAAAACAAACACGTCAACGTTAACCATTAAATATGTCCGCGTAATGCGGCATATATTTTGCCCAAATCGGTGTTTAATAATGCAGCGATAACTTTGTCTGAACCGTCCACAGATTCTGCGTCTTTCATAACTTTATCAAAGCCGCGAACGAACTGTGTCGCCTGGGACCGAAACACACTGTCGTTTTTAAGCATATCGCGAACTTGTTTTTTATCCGCAGCCGAAAGCATTTTTGCCAGCCACTTTGAAAAGATTGCCGTATCACCATCGTGATATTTTTTCCAAATTGTGTCGGGAATATCAACACCGGTCGCACGTGTTAAATCAACCGATTGTTCGTGCATTTTCTTGAATACTTTTTCGGCCTGGGTTAAAAAGTCACTTGTGCTGACGCGACCATATTGCGGGGTTGGGGCTGATTTAATCGCGTCCATTGGTGCCGATGCACGTGCAACCATCATTTGTTTATTCAATGTCTGCATTGTATCAACCGCCTTGGCATAATCAGACATTAAATCAATCATTTGCTGACGTGAACCACCCGCCAATTCGTCTAATTTGTCTGCAGATTGCGAAATAGCCGCGGTTGATTCATTGACCGTAGATTTCATCTGTTCCATTGTCGCGTTTAATTTAGACACAATCTTGCCCAGTGTTTCCCCAGCCGCCACCGAATCGCGTGATAAATCGGGCAGGGCGGCATAATACTTTTCTATCAGTTCAGACAACGGTTGTAATTGTTCCGTTGTCTCGCGGGACATTTTTATCAGGTTTTCAGATTGCCCAGACAACTGGGTATGTGCCGTATTCATTTCAATCAATGTTTCGCGAACCCCGGTTCCCATTGTTTTCACAGATTCCGAAAACGCGTTTGCTGCGGTTTTTGTGTTTTCCAGTGTGATATTTGCAACACCCGATACAGTCTTTAATTCCGACACAACCCCAGTTGCAAATTCTTTAATTTCGCCATCAAACCGATTGGTAAGGCCCGCCAATTCTGCGGATATACCGCGGATTGCGGCCTCGGTCGTGGTGGCAGATGACATTAATGCTTCGACCGCATCAGACAATTTGTTTATTTGCTTTTCAATTGATGATTCCGTCAACCGGACCTGGCCGGCAACAACGTTTGCAGTGTTTATAATGGTGTTTGTCTGGCTGGTTAATAATTTCTTGGACTGTTTATTAAACACATCGATACGATTCAAATGACCATCTAACATATCATTATTTTTCGCCATAATGGTCGCATAATCGGCCGATGCAGTCTTTACATTATTAAACCCGTCAACGGTTGATTGGTTCATTTCCGCCAATTTATCACGCATAATATCGGTCTTTTCGCTGATATCTTGCATTTGGGTTGAATTAGATTCAAATTCGTCGTGCAATTTTTGGCTTAATTCTGTGCCTGAAGCAATCCAAGAATCAATCTGGGATTGAATTTTGGTAATATTATCGGTTGTGTTTTGGGTTGTTGCACTGACATTTGACAATAATTCATTAATGTTATTGGTGAATTTTTCAGATGTTGTTGTTACGTCGTTCCATGCATTTGAATCAACAATGGTTTGCAATCCGCCAAGTGTGTTTTCCAGCCGGCCCGACATTTGAACCAGCTTTTTTGTCGCATCGTCTGCGGTTGCGATTAATTGTTCGTTCTGTTCTGTTAATTGCTTTTTTAATTCATTTGCATGGGCAATTTGACCGTTTAATGTATCGGCCATTGTTTTAAACCCGGCCTCTATTTTTGCAATTTCACCCGCCAAAACCGTTTGCAGAACGCGACTGGCGTCTTGGACACGCACAGATTCCGGGTGTAATAACACGTTTAACATTGATTGCATAACGTGTTGAGATTTGCGGGATATTGCAAATAATATCCCCAATGAAATGACCAGCAATAAACCTAATCCACCGGCAATATATAATATAACATTGTTTGCTAAAAATACAGATGCTTGTCCTTCCATTACCTTTATGCCCCCCGCACATTTCACAAGAAAAATATAACGCTCTTGCAGTTCTTGTAAATATATACTAGAATCTAATTCATAAAGCAAGGGCATAAATGGATAAAAAACCAAAACTTTCACATGAACAAGATATGGCGGCGAATCCGCTTGAAAACGTATGGGTCCAGGCAAACGCTGGCACCGGGAAAACAAGCGTTTTAACGGGCCGATTGTTGCGTATATTGTTTCGTTGCGACATAAAAAATCCAAGTGAAATTTTGTGTTTAACATATACAAACGCGGGTGCGGGCGAAATGCGTAACCGTATTTTGCGTGCATTACGCGAATGGGCGGTCGCAAGCGATGATGAATTAATCGATTTATTGGAAGATGTTGCATTGAATAAACCCGCAACACTGGATGATGTTGCACATGCACGCAGTGTGTTTTTCTGGTATATCGATAATTCGGACGCCCTTAAAATCAAAACGATACACAGTTTTTGCGAAGAAATCTTGCGTCGTTTCCCGATTGAGGCCGGTATTTCCCCGGCTTGGACGCTGGTTTCCGATATGAATCAACGTGTGTTATTACAAGACACATTTGATAAATTGATAAATTCACCAGATTTGGACGATAGGTATGTCCATGTTGATGATGCATTTGCACATATTGTTAATCGTATCAGCGAATATTCTATGTCGAATTTAATGAAGATATTGGCGGGGCAATATCGACACTTTTTCCCGGTTGAAAATATTGATGAATATCGTGAATATTTTATTAATACGGTAACAAATTTTCTTGAACTGAATAACGTGCCAAAAAACGATGTTTCGGCATTCGAATTACAACGAATTGTTGATTTGGTGGGGGCGGAAATAGAGTCCAAGAAAAACCCGGCAGACTATTTAACAAATATCTTTAATTTAACAAAACAATATATTGATAAAACGATTGATTTTGAAAAATACAAAACTGCGTATTTAACGTCCGGTGGCACCCCAATAAAGCACATTTCAAAGTATGATTTCTTGGTCGGTGAACAAAATCGGGTGGAAAAAATTAATCGGTATAATTTGAATAAAATTGTGTTTGCTGACACGCTTGCATTGTTTGATTTGTCGGCAGCATTTACGATGCTTTATCGTGATATAAAACAGCAGCATAATTTATTGGATTTTGATGACTTGGTTTTGTATGTTCGTAAACTTTTTTCCAAACCCGACGTAATGGGCTGGGTGTTGTCACAACTTGATTTGTCGCTGTCGCACATATTGGTGGACGAAGCCCAAGATACCCCACCACAACAGTGGGATATCCTGCAAATGCTGGTTGGTGACTTTTTTGTTGGTGGCGATACCACCGATTTGCCCCATTCGTTGTTTGTTGTTGGTGACACAAAACAGTCAATCTATGGTTTCCAAGGGGCAGATTCCCGGGCCTATGCGTCAAGTCATGATGATATTGTTCGACAAATTAAAAACAATCTTCGCACAATTGCTGAAATACCGTTAACACAAAGTTTCCGGTCGTTATCATCAATATTGTATGTTGTTGACAGTTTTTTTGGCGATGCGTATATATCAGAAGTTACCAAATTTCACAATAATCCGCACAAATGTTTACGCACAGATGACGGTCGTGGTTTGGTCGAAATGCATAAATTAGTTGCAAAACGCGAAAACGACGATGTTTCGGTGGCAACATATATAAACGATATTGTGACCAAGATAAAAGATGAGTTAAGTCGTGGAAAATATAAACCAAAAGACATTATGGTATTGGTTCAACGACGTGAACCATTGGTCGCACCATTGGTCGCATCGTTAAAACGGGTTGGGGTGCCGGTGGCGGGTTCTGATCGAATTGTTTTACCCGACTTTCCAGCAATACGCGACCTGATGAACCTGGTGCGTTTCTGTTTAGATACGCACGATGATTATAGTTTATGTTGTGTATTAAAAAGTCCAATTTTTAGATTGACAGAAGCCGATATTTTTGAATTGTGTAATTCGCGAAATGTGGTTAATAAATCGCGTCCCGACGATTTGAAAATAACCGTTTTTGATGTTTTATTGGATGCCCGACCAGACGTATATGAACGACTGAAAAATATGGTTGAAAATTCAAAAATTATGGCACCATATTCGTTCTTTTCATGGATTCTTGATTCTGGAATTCGTGCCGAATTTATATCGGCGTTGGGAAACCAGGTTATTGACCCGCTGGAAGAGTTTATGACAATCTGTTTGGCGTATGAAAGAACCCAACCCGGTATGTTGCGACACTTTTTAAAGTGGTTTATTACCGGTGGCAGCGAAATAAAGCGTGATATGAACGTTGCCGACGGTGTTCGCATCGCAACGGTTCACGGCAGCAAGGGTCTTGAAGCCCCTGTTATATTTATGATTGATACGGTTAAAACCCCAGAATCAGAAAGAATTTTGCCGATTATCCCAGAAATTATGCCGGCAAAAACACCAATAAACCCGACAATGCCAACCCCATGGGTTTGGATGGGGCCAAATGTTGCAAGTTCGCAAAATACAGATGTTGCCGCAGAATCATTGATGAATTACCGAATGGAAGAATACTATCGGTTGTTATATGTCGCGATGACTCGGGCACGTAATGAATTGTATATATACGGATACACACCAAACAAAAAAGCAAACGAACGTTCCTGGCACGCGTTGTTGTGGAATACGCTGGCAAACATTGATGGGGCGGTTGTTGATGATGAAAAAATAAGGATAATTCATGAGTAACACGTTACGTGAATTTTTAGCAGAATATGATAACACCCAGTTTGCAACGAAACGCGGAACAGAAATGCACGACAAAATGCGTGCAATACGTATTGAAAATGGTGAATTGTGTGGCGATGATGAAGTTGTAGAAAATATAAAAAAGCACCCGGAACTTATGCGGTTTTTTGGCGAAAATTCACGTGCCGAAGTGCCGGTCGCAGCGGAAATAAACGGTCATTTTATCAGTCGCAGAATTGACCGGTTGGTTATTGATGATGAAAATCGTTCAGTGTATATAATCGATTACAAAACCGATACAGACAAAGATACTCTGCATCAAAAATATGTGACCCAGGTGCAAGAATACGTCACGATTATCAAAAAAATATACCCGAAATATAACGTTTCTGGTTATATACTATGGTTGCACGATTGGACGTTAGAAAGCATAAAAAACCCTTGAATAATCGGGAATTTTTTGGCTATAATCCCGGTATGTTAGTAAATTTAAGTATTTCAAATATCGTATTAATCGAAAAATTAAACCTGGAATTCGGGGCGGGGTTAAACGTGATGACGGGTGAAACCGGTGCTGGGAAAAGTATATTGCTTGATTCTTTGGCACTGGCACTGGGGTCGCGTTCGGATACTGGATTAATTCGCAGTGGTTGTGATATGGCGTCGGTTGCCGCAGAATTTGATTCTGTGCCAGGTGCGGTGCGTGAAATATTGAATGAAAACGGTATAACGATTGATGATGACAATTTGATATTGCGTCGCACATTGAACGCCGATGGTAAAAGTCGTGCATGGATAAATGATGAACCGGTATCAATTCGTGTTCTGCATGCGGTGGGCGATGCATTGGTTGAAATACATGGTCAATTTGCAAATCATCGCTTGTTGGACCAGGCAACGCATTTGTCGGCACTGGACGAATTTGCATCGGCACATATTGATGGTTTTGCCAATGTGTTAAATGATACACGTGTGGCATATTTGGAATATCATGCGGCAGAATTACGGTTAAAGGAATTACAGGATATTGTTGCACGTGCTGCAACCGAACGCGATTTTCTGGAACATAATGTTGCAGAATTGCAGGGCTTAAATGTTCGCCCCGGTGAAGATGCCGAATTGTCTGACAAACGCAACAGCATAATGAACGCGGAAAAAAATGCGGCAATTGTTACCGATGCGGTTACGGCGTTTTCGCCAAATGGTAAAACACTGGATTCATATGTTTTTGATGTTGCCCGAATTCTGGAACGGGTTAAAAGTGATCCAAATCCATATTCAAAACAAATAGAACAGTTGTATGAGGTTGCCGATTCTTTGGCAACCATATCACAGCAATTAACCCCGGCGGATATGGATGCCGATGATATCGATTCTATCGAAGAACGTCTGTTTGCAATTCGTGCGGCGGCACGCAAACATCGTGTTACGCCCGATGAATTGCCACAAAAATTGGCAGATATGTCGGCCCAGTTAGATATGATTGATAATTCAGATACCGAATTAAAGAAACAAACAAGTTTGGTTGCGTCATTACGTCAAAAATTTGACACACTGGCGGGCGAATTAACAAAATTACGGATAAGTGCCGGCGAAAAACTACAAACGGCTCTGC
>JAGCRE010000131.1 GCA_017964865.1 Alphaproteobacteria bacterium
CTGCCGGGAAAACGACACCTGTTATCAATGCCGCCGCCGTCTGTAATGCCGTTGGTTCACTGGACGAAGAACCCGAATATGATGCCGTATTCATTTGCATATTGTCACCACATGCCAAATTCATACGATTTGTATAACCCGCCAAGACCGCGTCAACTGCGGCCTGCCAATCGGCACCCTTTTTGTTCAGGTTCAAACTGACCATCTTTTCGGCCCAACCCCAAATATTTGCACCAACATTACCCGCATTTGCAAAACGGGTTACCATTTCCGCACTGCCCCCTGGGACACCGGCACCACAATAGTCAGTCAACTGGGTGTTTAACATACTTGATGTTTCGTTGCCATAGGCAAGTGCGACCGAATGACACGCCATTGCCGCCTCAAGTTCCTGGCGACGTTGCACACACAAATCAGAGTGCGATTTTGATAACTGTTCCGCCATATTCGCCATGGACAGATATGACATAACCTCTTGCTGGACATAAGACGGGCAAAGACGTGCCGCCGTATTTGTTCCATTTGATGCATATTTAGTATTCACGTTATATTGTGGCAGTAATACCGATGTATCTTTCTGCAGGCACAACATTGCATAGTTATAAAGTTCGCTTTCGGTGGCATATTGACAACGCCCCGTCCGCTGACCCGGAACAACCGTCACATCACCGCAATAATCCGCCAAACAATTATAGATTTTTGTTCGACATGCCGAATCGACATCGGGTTGTGTCACCATGTAATATGTATTCAACTGGTTCGTCTTATACGCATTGGCTAACCCCTGGTTTCCACGCAAAATACCGCCACTTGACGCCGCAGACACGTTGCCACATGCAATTATTCCAAACAATGCAAATATCGACAATATACCTTTCATGGAAAATCCCTCTCGTTATGTGTGATTTTATCATAAATCGGTAATAAACGCAAACATTCATTTGTAATAATTCATAAATCGGTTGATTTGACGAAACAAAATGCTAAGATTTTAAGTATGGCTGTTATGGTAAATGAAATCTTAACCGAAATTAAAAACGACATCGTTGCGTTAAGGGGGTATCTTTGACCCGGATAAATTATCCGCACAAATTGCCGAACTGGAACAACAAACAAATAATCCCGAACTTTGGAATGACCCCGACAATGCACGTGCAATTTTGCAGAAAAAATCCGCATTGGAAAAGTCGTTGACCGAATTAACCGATTTAGAATCTGAATATAAAAACCTGGCCGAACTTTATGATATGGAACCCGATGATGCCGATGTTGTGTCCGCAATTGAAAAGTTAGCCGACGCGGCACATCGTGCAAAATTTGTCACCCTGTTTCGTGAACCGGCCGATAATGACGGTGCCTTTTTATTTATCCAGGCGGGTGCCGGTGGAACCGAAGCCCAAGATTGGGCAGAAATGTTGGCACGTATGTATAACCGATGGGCCGAACGTCATGGTTTTACGGTCGAAACAGTCGAAGAACACGTTGGTGATACCGCGGGAATTAAAAACGTAACATATCGCATAACGGGTCTGCGTGCATATGGTTGGTTAAAGAACGAAATCGGTGTTCATCGTTTGGTTCGTATTTCGCCATATAACGCCAACGGCAAACGCCAGACCAGTTTTGCATCGGTTGATGTATGGCCCGATATTGACGACACTATCCAAATTGATATCAACGAAAAAGATTTGCGAATTGACACATCTCGTTCATCGGGGGCTGGCGGTCAGCACGTGAATAAAACCGACAGTGCGGTTCGTATTACCCACATACCGACCGGAATTGTTGTAACATGCCAAAATGAACGCAGCCAATTTCAAAACAAAGATATGGCAATGAAAATGTTGCGTTCAAAACTGTATGAATTAGAAATGCAGAAACGTGCCGAAATCGAAGATGCCGCCAAAGCGAACCAAAAGAAAATTGAATGGGGCAGTCAAATTCGAAACTATGTTTTATACCCATACCAATTGGTCAAAGATGTCCGCACCGGTGTTGAAAAGACAGATTCATCCGCGGTTCTGGACGGTGATTTA
>JAGCRE010000132.1 GCA_017964865.1 Alphaproteobacteria bacterium
CCCATATACCAAACCATACTCTTTACGCAATTTATTAAATATCTTTTCACCCAATAAAATTTTAAACTTTTGAACACAATGTTGTTCAAAATTATGCTTGTTATCATACGGCCATAGTGTCGGGAACAAAATATCTATACGCACATTACTGTTGCTTTTTTGTAACTTGTGTGCACAACGTGGTGTATATTCTTCTTTATCATTTTCTTTGACATCAAATGGCTTCAAAAAACCGAACGATTTTTCCAACTGGTCCAATGTTTTTTCTTTGTTTAATATTCTTCCAGATATCACAACAACACATTTGCTTGCCGACATTCTGCGACGAATAAAGAACAACATTTGCTTGCGTGTAAAAGATTTGATATTTTCTTCGGTCCCAAGCGTATGGTCAAAATCATGATTAAATAATTTTTCACATACAAAATTCTTAAACAATGAACCATTTTTATCGTTATGACGTCGTAATTCATCCAAAATTGCACCACGTTCACGTTCAATTGCATTCTTGTCAAACTTGGCGTTTTGCAATTGTTCACCAATACAATCAATCAAAATGTCCAAACCGGGGGCAACCGCTTCGCCAGTAAAAACCAAACGACTTTGGCTTGTGCTGGCATTTGATGTGCAACCATTGTCCGCCAAGAATTCACGTCTTGCTATTGCATTTGGAAAATGCTTGCTGCCCTCGCAAAACATGTGTTCACAAAAATGCGTAATACCGTATTCAGACGGTTTTTCATCACGCGATCCTGTATAAAACACAATCCTGAAACTTGCTGTTTCTAAATCCATTGGGTCCAAGATAACAGGCACCCCATTTGATAATTTATGTAATTCTGGCTTGTATTTCATTTTACCCCCAAATAAAAACCGCCCAAACGGGCGTTAGTCAATTACAATTCAATTTGACCATTGGTGGCGATTAAATCGGCCGCCATTTCTATCTTTCCGCCCGCCTCACGCACCAATAATTCGCCCGCTGCGATTTCTGCAAAATCAAGCGGTTCGGATACAAACCCATCAAATTTACCAGACGCAACCCAGGCTAAATCTAATGCTGGACAACCCGTACGACGAACATCGCCAACCGTTTTACGATTATCTGTGGTATTATATGCGACCGTCAGGTCAGATTCTTCTTTTAAATTAGAAACTTTTATTTTTGCCGAATGAAATGCCGAAAAGGCGTATGCACCCGCCCCACGTTCGGCATAATACAAACGTTCGTCAATTGGTGAATAAACCAACGCAATTTGTGTTTCGTCGTTTGTCCGCAATGCCAACGATATTGCAAAATGTGGATTTCCACGCACGAAATTCGCCGCCCCCGATAATGCCAGAACAAATTCGTCACGACCCGCCCCCGGATTTGATACGTTTGGGGTTAACAGCCCGGCATTTGGACGAACCAACATTAAATCAGATAAAATACTTTCTTCGATTCGGGCCTCAGCCTTTTTTACAAAATCACGTGCACCACGCAGTGATTGTTGCAAATTTTCCACTTCGCCAAAGTCATGACGCAAACCGGATGCTGTGCGTTGCAACGCCATAAACATTTTGTTTAATTCCGTTGAACCCTTAATCAGCAATTCCATGTTTGGCCCCGATTTTTAAGTTATTAAAAATTAAATCCAGCAAATTTGCTTTTGAATTCTGCGGCACGTTGACCACGATCCCCGGTGTTTGTACGTTGACCAGTCCAAGCCGAATGATTCAAATTATCAGTCGACAAAACCAGGTCTTTTTTGACCGAAGAATACATTTTTACCGTTTTACCATCCGTCATCGTAACGTTGATTTCATGGTATTCTGGATGAATTCCTTTTTTCATAGTATAACCCTTTTGATTATTTTAGCCACGTGATTATACAAGGATTTTTCCATAAATCAAGCGATTTTCAACGAATCAATACCGCCCGATACAGCCCAAATATGAATTTCCCGTCATTTCCAGGATATTTACAAACTGATTCTGGTTTTTGCCCGAAAACAGTGCCAAAATCGTTCCCGCATCTGTGGCCAGCATATCCGCAACCGTTGCGATTGACGAATTCATTTTCTTAAAGAAGCCACTTGTCGGGTAAATCTCTGCAGCAAATAATTGGTGCGACCCGCGGGGGGAAGCACCATTTTCCGATTTAATAACCATCAACTGACATTCCGGGGAAATAATCATTTTATCGGTGATAACGGCACCACCCCCCAACAATTCACCCCACCAACCGGTCGATTCGCAAAATACCGGGTAATAAACAATCGCATTTGGATTCGATTCGAATATAGATGGAAAATCAATGTCACCATTTATAACCTCTGGCATTTCGCCAGTCGCAGAATTTATGACTTTGCGTGCCAGCTGGTATATATTGTCCCCAGTTGTCTTACGTGGCCAGTAAAGAATCGGAAACTGCTTCATTGATGTGAATTATATCAGATTCGGTCGCAATAAAAAAGGGGGTGACGTAAAATAAAGTACTTGATTTTTTATTTTTTTATATCTTTGTACCATTTCTGCAGGTTTGACCACATGGTATCAAGGTTATTTTTCGTCGTTTGATAGAAATCATCCGGTATTTGAACATTGAATAAAGTCTTAACAAGTGCCGGAATTGACGTCATAAACATCGCAATAAAGGCCCCCATCAAGATAATTGTAACAATACTGTCGTTACGCATCATTATTCCATCCATTAAAATCATCGAATCGTTTTGTTCAAATGCTGCGGTCAAGGCCGACACCCCACCCCATTCACCAAATGCCGCCCCCAGAAACATTATTGCAAATGTTACAAACACGCCTGTAAATGCAATACCCAATGCCCCCGTAACAACGTCATTTATAATCGATTTAATATTTTTACGACCATCGGGCAAAATCGACCAACCAGGGAAAATCCACGCCATCAAAGACAGTGGCAACATAATCAGGTCTAATGAAACCTTGATAAATATTTCCAAGAAAAACAGTGGAACTGGCAATAATGCCGCAAAAAATAGCACAATGATTAACAACCCTGCAAAAAATGCGATTACGTTCGGGAAAATTGGTATTTTACCCATAATTTTATGCATATATTGTTCATTGAACGACATATTCATCAATGTCCAACCCGATGTCATACCGATTCCAGTCATTTGATGCACAACCCCCAATTCGCACGCCAAATTATGACGCAGTTTTGGTGAAAAAGCACCCGCGTTTGCAGATTCGGTTGATATGGATACTGGGTCAGCAATCGCTGTTGCAACAACACATGTATTAAATTTTTCGTCCCCCACGACAATATGATTTAACGACATACCGATACTGAAAATGGGTTCGAACGCAATATCGTTGATTATACGGGGCAACGGTGCCGCCAGCATTGCACACACCACCCCCAGTTTTAATATCCGCACACCAAAGTCACCCGTCAATGACCATGGTTCAATATTTTTTGCGTTCATATAATTGGCCAGTAATTGCCACGCAAACCATATTGCCAACAATGCTGCTGAAAATGGAATTACGACCAAACCGATTGCATGATACACACCCGGAATTATATTTGATATTGTGCCCAAGACATCTGAAAACATTTGGCACGACCAACATGTTGAAAAGAAATTATATGCGTCCGCCATATTAACCGGAACAGACGTGCGATAAATTGAAAAGCCCGCCAAAACACCAACACCGGCAATCGCCCCAATGACCAGTGGTGCAACCGCCCCCGCCGTAAAAGGCAAGAACGATACAAACACTAACCAAAATTTTTTTATCCAACGCATGTTTTAAGTATATCATATTTTGTCCCAAATGTGATATAATTGAAAAGATAAAAATATAAATAAGTAGAGAGAATGAAATTTTTATCCAAATTTTTGCCTTTTTTGATTGCGTCGGCAATGTTTGTTTTGCCGTTTCCAGCATTGGCAGATGGAACATTATTGGATAATTTCAACCTGGCCCCATTTGTACCGATTGTATTGGACGCAATGATGACGATTGCCAGTGGCGGTTATGAATTTTTTGTAGGTAATGGTGACGGAATCATTTACTTGCTGGTGTGGGGATTTTTGGCAATTACGATTGCATTGTATCTTGTGAAACTTTATCTGCCGAAAAATTGGACCGGGGTAATTGGTTTTTCGGGTGGTGGTGAAATGTTTGATGGCAAGACAAACAGTATGACGATTATCTATAACGTCATGAAACCATGCCTGCGGGGAATTATTGCGGCGGGACTGTTGTTACAAATTCGCCCCGTTGTTTTAACCGAAGTTTTGGTAAATCCGTTCTTGCAATTTGGGGCGTTATACACACACAGCATTACAGAAACAATCAAAGAAGCTGGTGTTTCTGCACCAAAAATCGAATGCCCCGCCGAAATCGTTGACAAGGCATGGATTTCAAAATCGTCCTGTGAATTTTTGGTTCAACCTGTATCTGATTTGTCTGCGGCAAACAACACAATGATTCAACGCGGATTTGAATCGCTGTCGCGTGGTATAACACAATTGCTGGTTCCAATTCCACGTGGTGGCATTGGTTTTATAAACATAATTACTGGAATCATTTTGATATCGACATTTTTTTCCAGCAACCTGTTTATGGCATTGCTGATTATCCAGGGCATTTTTGAATTTGGTATGTCATTGGTTCTGTATCCGTTCCAGGTTTTGTCATACGTTGCAAAACCAAATGATAAATGGTTGGATATATGGCCGGCCTTTGCAGGCGTAACAACGGCATTAAAGAAACTGGTCATCACAATGATTATGTGTTCGTTTATGCTGTGTGTAAATATCGCAATTATCAAATCATTGTTCACATGGAATTCATCGATATTTACGACGGGTCCTGCAACAGGTGCGTTTGGTGAACATTCGATGTTGTGGTTATCATCAATATTGACGTTCTATTTGATGTTCAAATTGTTTGATTTAACCCGGTCCCAGTTGAATTCATATGTTGGTGGTGGAACCGATGCATTGTATTCCAAGGTAACAGGTGACACCAAAACATTATGGCATAACGTCAAAGATACCGGTAAAACAATCGGCAAAGCAATTGGGTGGATAAAAAGCAAATGAACAATATACTTGGCAATTTTGTTGATAATACCATCCAGTGTTATGGATGCCCGATATTTGATCGGCTGTTTCAAATCATATCTGGCACCGCGGCATCTGTATATAACCGCATGGCGGTATTAATGGCGATTTTGTTCTGTGTTATGTTTGCGTTCTTTGTCTTGAACGCTGTTTGGCAAAACATAAAATCAGACGCAAAAGACCCGTGGTATCAAAAATCTGTGCGACCCGTTATAATCAATTCACTGGTTGCATTGGCATTATTGTTCACTGGTGTTGCATTTCCACGTCTTATTACACAAATAACGTTTGAACCAACCGCTGATATTGCGACACTTTATACACAAAGTATGCTGAACATCGACAACGAATTTGTTGATGAACATGTTACATATCAACCAATTCCTATATCCGATAATGGATTTTTCCGCCCACAATTACGCGATAAAATTATCACGTTAATGAAAACAACTATTACCCAATTCCAGTCATATATGAAACTGGGGATTGCGGTTATGGATTCGGCATTTACATGGCGTGCATTATTAAGTGTCGGTGTCTTTATCAAACATATTATCCTGTTCGCAATCGGGATGTTTTTATTCTATGAATTTTTCAAGTTATTTTTCCGGTTCTGTTGCTATTTCGCAGACATCATTGTTGCAATGACAATGTTCGCGTTTTTCTTTCCGTTGTCATTGGTGCTGGTTGCGTTTCGTGGTGCAGATAATGTTCCAAAATGGATATCGGGTTTGGGCAAAAACATTGGATCAGACCAAATAAAAAAACTTATCAACGCAATTGTTGCATTGGCATCTGCGGTCATAACATATACGGTTGTTATGGTGATTATTGCAAAATTCTTTTCGTCACCCGATATGGGGACAAGCGAATTAATGAACGCTATTACAACAGGTGCAATATTTGACTATGATTTTTCGGGGGGAAATGTAATGTCGATATCGTTGATGGGAATGACCGTATTGGCATACGTTATTGAATTTATAACCGATAAAAAACAGATTCAAAACGTCACAAATATGGTGATGGGTGCGTTTAACCTGAAACCAGACAATTCATTAAGCGAACAGTTGGCAAATGATGTTGAAACATTGACCAAAGCAACATTTGACACAGTCAAAAAAATTGGTGAAACAATTATAACAGACGGCAAAAAATCGGGCGACAAACCAGAAGAAAAGAAATGATAAAGGCAAAAATAATTCTTCTTGTTGTTAAATTTGTAATGGGTGCAATCGCATTGGGGTTGGGCATATGGTATGTGTCGTCTTCAATCAATGGTGATGCAATATCATACACCAGTATGGATAATTTCATAAACGCGATTGGTGCAGGCGACGATATTGCAAACACAAACGGATGTTTTTTGTGCAAGTATGTTACCGAACTGTTTGGTGTGTTGGGTGATGCAACCGAAATGTTCTGGACGGCTATTGTTAATCATCTGTGGATTTTAATGGCAATTGGTTTTGGTATATTCTTGTTTATCTATACTGGCACATATATCTATGATGCTGCGAAAAAGACTGCAAAACTGGACGGCAAAGAAAAAGGCATTGAATTCAAGGCCTGGTTTGACAAGGTTTGGCGTCAAGGCGTTCGCATCTTAATCTGTGGTGCTTTATTGGGTGCGTTCAGTATGGGCGGCAATTCGGCATTACGGTATATCACACGTGTAACTGTAACCCCGGTAATGTTTGTTGGGGCCGAATTAGGTATGGCGGCAACCGGTGTTTCAAATTCAACACAATGCGGTGCAATGGATACGGTGGAAAATACCGACGATATATTAAACCCTGTTCTGCAACCGTTTATGTGTTCGGTGGGCAATTTGAACGCAACGATGTTGGCGGGTGCTGCGGGCGGCTTTTCAATGATGAATTACGCATGGATGGGCATGGGTGGTGGTGCAATAACATGGATTGCAGGATTGGCCCTGGTCATAATGTTCCTGGTAATTGGGTTTGATTTATTCTTCCAGGTGTTATCTGTGATATTCAAATTGATATTTATCATAATCTTTATGCCATTACTAATTGCGGCGGCGGCGTTTGAACCCGTATGGAAAGTCGCATCTAATCTTGTTAACAAATCAATTGAAATGCTTGCCACATCAGCAATGAAAATTATCGCAATATCATTAAAAATCGTTGTGATATATGCAACCGTATCTTTTGTCGCCGATGCACATTTCCCGGGTCCGGTTGATGGATTTAATACGGTGTTTCCACCAATGCTGGGACAACAAATCGAAAACCCAGATGCAAAAACATTGTCGGTAATGAATACATTTACCGAATGTGAACGCGTGGCACTGGTGGATAACAAAATGGATGCAAAAAAATTCAAGAACTGTTTTACCGCACATCGTGCCATGGTCGAACGCCAATACCCGGGTGCGTTTGATTTCTTGGGTGACGGATGGGGTTTCCTGATGATGATGCTTGGAATCTTTGCGTTGTATTATTGGGTTGTGTCACCCGAAATAGATAAGATATTTGCCAAGGTTACATCGGCCGACACCGATTTCACCAACGGAAATGCAAAACAAGACTTTGGGGCCAATATAAAACAGTTGGGTAAAAACATCTGGAATGCACCTGTTCAAATTGTAAAAGCAATAACAGATAAATCAGGCAAGAAAAGTTAATGAAAAACATACGTAAATTTTTAATAAAAATTATTGCTGCAATCGTGATTGTGATTGGGGTGAATACTGCCTTTGCCGAAACAACACATGCAGACAATTCCAACGACGTAATAACATTTACAACCGAAGAAAACCGTAACAATTTTGTTAATAATTTAAGTCACGATTTAACCGAATTCCCCGCAGAATATGAAAAACAAATTGTTCGCGACTATGTCCCGATTGAGGCACGTGTTGGCATTGCGATGATGAACGGACTAAACAATATTGCCAAGATTCTGGATACATCGCTTGTTCGGTTTATGATTATATTTATGATTGTCATGTATGCGTTTTGGATAATGCTGGAAGCATACAATATGATGACAACCGACAGTAATGTAAAAAAACTGACCGAGACAATTGTTAAAAAGTCGGTGATTCTTATTATTTGGATTGCGGTTCTGGGAATTGGTCCAGCAAAGTTATTTATGTTTGTAATGGGGCCAATTATATCGGTTGGAACGTATATCGCTGATTTTATATTAAACGCAATTACAATGACCGCTGGGATTACAATTCCCGATACATGTGGTGCAATTCATGAATACGCTACAACAACTGTGCCAACTGATATGATAGTCGATGCAAATACCGCTGCAGATATGTTGTGTGTGCCAACACGGTTATCTGGGTTCTTTGCCACCGCGATTGTATTGGGCTGGAAATGGATGGTTGCCGGCATCGGGCACAGTATTTTCACATTTGTAATCGGTGCAGTAATGGTGTTTTTATTTGCGTGGAACGCGTGGAAGTTCACATTAATGGCAATGTCGGTTATTATGAATCTGTTCTTGGCGGTATTGTTATTACCGTTCACCGCATTTGCCGAAACAATTCCCCAGACAACATACAAAGGCATTGCTGGAAATATATTCAATTCCTTTATCAAACTGTTTAACGGCGGTCCGGTAAAACTGGATGCACAAATAAATAAATTTATCAATGCCGCAATTTACTTTGTATCACTGTCGATTGTAATTGCAATTTGTGCGGCATTACTGTCGGGGGTTATTGATGTAAATACGGCAACACAAATTCCATCATTAAAAGACAACGGATTTATAACATTGTTGTTAACGGGGGCATTGGTTGGATACCTGGCCAACGGGGCCGACAAAATTGCAAAAGATATTGGTGGTTCAATCCCCGATGGTGAAACAGGTAAACAATTTACCGAAGACATCAAAGCCATCATTAAAAACACAAGGGATACAGCCAAGCAATTGGCTAGGGCATATGCTGACAGCAAGAAATAAAAATTACAAAACAGTAACGTATGATTTCATAACGTTTTTAATTCCGTGATTACCAAACGCAACTGTTAACACTTCGCCATTTTCAGCAATAACCGTCCCACGCCCCAGTTCATCATGCGACACTAATTTACCGACCATTGTTTGAATATCTGTATGTTTTTGTGGTTGTTTTGGTGTATGATACGCTTGCGAATATCCACGTGGTGTTCCGCCCTGGAAATCAAGAAACCGATTATCCATTTCGGTAATAAACCGCGATGGGGAATTATATTGTCGCGAACCAAACATCACACGTGTCATTGTGTTTGAAATTACCGCACGTCGACGGGCCCGCGTAATTGCAACATAGGCCAATCTGCGTTCTTCTTCGATACCACCTTCATCAACCGACTTTTCATTTGGGAAAATGTTTTCTTCCCATGCCGGCAGAAACACATTATCAAATTCCAGTCCTTTGGCGGCATGAATTGTCATAATGCTTACCACATTTTTGTCATTATTAATTTTATCTGCTTCGTCATCATCGGTTGTCATTAATGCCGCCTGTTCCAGGAATTCCGACAATGTATCGTATTTAGAAATAACCGACATAATAAGTTCGCGAATATTTTCTAATCTGTCTGTGCTGTCTGTATCTTTGGAATCACGCCACATTTGTAAATAGCCCGAACGTTCCAACAATGTCTGTGCCGCGTCACGTGGTGTCATTTCCATCCAATTAAAATTAAACGCATTTAAAAATTCATCGGCTGCGGCACGCTGTTTTGCCGACAATGTTACTGTTCGTAACCCAGCCATTAAATTTGGTCCTGTGTTACGTAATTTATCGATTGCCGATGGTCCAAAACCACGTCTTGGTTTTCCAATTATACGCATAAAAGAAATATCATCGAACGGATAGACCAACAAACGCAGATAAGCAATCGCATCGCGGATTTCCATTCGATCATAGAACTTTGTCGCACCAATCAAACGATATGGAATTCCACGTCTTGTAAATTCTTCTTCGAATGGCCGCGAAAGGTTTCCCGCACGAATAAGTATCGCACAATTTGAAAAATCATTTCTGTCGCGTGAAATTGCATCGGAAATAACACGAACTTCGTCCAAATCAGACGGCAAAGTTAAAACATATACTGGTTCACCCGACACATCTGCTTTTACACTGCGTAAATCTTTGCCCAACCGACCGTTGTTATGACGTATTAACGAATTTGCTGCCTCCAGTATATTCTGGGTGCTGCGATAGTTTGTTTCCAGACGAATAATTGTTGTCCCCGGAAAAGTTTTTTCAAAATTTAAAATGTTCTTAATTTCTGCACCACGCCAAGAATAAATCGATTGATCATCATCACCAACACAGCAAATGTTTGGATTTTCCACACCACGCGTCAACATTTCTAATAATTGCATTTGGGCGGCATTGGTATCCTGGAATTCGTCAACCAAGATATATTTAAATTGACGTTGATAACGTGCCAAAATTTCGGGGTTAGAATTAAACAAACGCAAAACATATAATATGATATCACCAAAATCAATTGCCCCCATACGGGTCAATTCTGTGTTATATGCAGTATAGTATTTATCGGTATTATCAAACGCAGATAACCCTTTGTCTTTGATGGATGAAAATTGTTCAACAAAATCACCGGGGGTTCTGGTTGTGATTCCCATATCGTTCAACACGTTTTTTACCACCGCTTTTTGGTCATCTTCGCCAAAAATAATAAAATCTTTACGCAACCCAGCGGACACATAATTTGCACGCAATATACGCAGACAAATCGAATGAAACGTCCCACACCATAAATCACGTGCATCCCAACCGGCCCCAGATTCAGCCAATGACGCAATTCGCGTTTTCATTTCATTTGCAGCCTTATTGGTAAAGGTTAATGCCAAAACCTGCCATGGTAACGCAAGTTCATGATTTAATATATATGCCACACGGGTTGTTAATACGCGTGTTTTCCCCGTTCCAGCCCCCGAAAGCACCAAAAGTGGTCCGTCGGTCGTTTCAACCGCGGCACGTTGTTCCGCATTAAGATTTGCTAGCATTGAATCCATTGTTTCTTTATAATACACTAAAATTTAGTAATAAAACAATCTATTTTACGGGG
Source organism: Alphaproteobacteria bacterium (assembly GCA_017964865.1). Next base: position 11,175 of record JAGCRE010000132.1, read on the forward strand.
CTGGTTATGAAACGGGTTATTTGTTTTGATATTGAAACCACTGGGCTGGAATATATGCGGGGCGATCGGTGTATTGAAATCGGGGCGGTTGAAATCGCAGACGGTGTTATTACCGAAAATACTTTCCACGAATATATCAATCCCGATGGCAAGATTATTCCACCAGATTCATATATGGTTCACAAAATATCAAACGCTTTTCTGGAAGACAAACCGAAAATGTCCGTTATTGCCCCAAAATTCCTGGAATTTATTGGCGATTCGCCAATTGTCGCACACAATGGGGCAGACTTTGACTTTCCGTTTATGAATCACGAACTGGCGATGTTAAATCTGCCCCAGATTCCACGAAACCAACAACTGGATTCTATTGTGATTGCCCGTAATCGTGTTTTTGGGCCTAAAAGTTACTCGCTGGATGCGTTGGCAAAATGGTTTGGTATCTCATTAACCGCACGTGCCGATGCCCATGGTGCGTTGATTGACGCAGAAATTTTGGCTAAAGTATTTTTAGAATTGGAAAATACCGAACCGGCCCCTGATGTGCGTGATATTATTGAAAAGCAACATGCTGCATTTTTGAAGACACCAAAAACAGACGGAAAATTTCCACATCGCACATTTGCCGCCCACGATGATGAATTGGAAAAGCATAACGCATTTATGACAAAAATAGCGGGATAATTTCTGATTCTCTAATATGTCATTAATTGGCGTTTTGTGTGCACGTGAACCCGTCCCCGGACCAACCGCTGTCACACGAACATGTTCCATATGCATTACGTGTTGCATTTGTGCCACATGCACGCAAACATCTTCCTTCCCAGACGACATAACCACCATTGCAACGGCATGCAGAATTCACATAACCCGATGTCCCAGAATCACTATTTGCACCCGGGGATTCATTGTCACTTACATTGTGTGGTCCACCACGATATGTACTGTTTTCTGGGCATATCAACGATTGATAGAACATTTCTGAAATCTTTGCAAGCAACCAATCTTGTCTTATCGTGTCGCCATCTTTGAAATTATCCAAAGAATTCGCAAACACACCATATGCACATGTTAACGCAACATTATGGCACGCACCGTTCATAACGTTCATAATACTGGTAGTGCTGGCCGATTGCGACCAAGAATTAACCTGGGTAACTTGTTGATTATAGCACGCGGCAACATCAACCATACAACCCGCTGCATAATCTGAAATAATTTTGTATTGTGACGCCTTGATATTTACCATTGCACGTTGGATATAGTTCACAATGACGTCGTTATACGGTTTATATGTTCCTTCGTTATATGTGTATGCCTGGCATTTATCCAGAACCGCACGACATAAACCTTCGTCGGTAACTTTCTGTTTTGTTCCGATTTTCTGTAACAGATATTTAACAGTGCATGTTCCGTTCCCAGACGTTTCGCATTGTTCTTTTGTAATCTTTGTTTGATATGCCTTGGACAAGAAATCACTATCTATGCGGGTTGTGTCATAATCTTTCATAAATGCGATTATTTCTGTTATATTTTGTCCCAACACAACTTCGCCATTTTCGTCGATATACACCTTTGTTGGGTCAACACATTTCGCATAGTCATCGCCACAAACCATATCGTCCAGCATACACGTTTCCAACGCACCAATGCATTCTTTGATGTCATACTGATTTTTATTTTGTAACACTGCCAGACGTGCTTTTTGCAACATACGTTCCGCACTGCGGACATTTGCGACCAGCGTATCGTTTAATTTCTTTAACCCGTTTTCATATGCAACACAATCTTTATCAATCGCCAGGTCATAGTTTCCAGTAACCTGTTGTGTTGTAGCACCCGCCTTTTTGCATTGTGTTAACACCGCGTTACAACGGTTTTTGGCCGCATTGTATAATTCACCGCCACGCAGGTTAGAAAAACTGCTGGTATTTGTGTTCAAGAAATCCAAACTGAACAAATTGTCGGTCGAAGAAAAATCCAAATCCATATCCAAACCGAAACTGTCGTTCGCATATGTTGCAGTATAAGATTTTGGATCTTTTATCATATCTTCAATCTGTTCAAGCATATTGCGATTTTCCGTATTATCACGTGTGCCAGATAACGCTTCTTCGGCCTCGGTCGCGGTCATAATTGCACGAATTTCATCCGCAGACAATCCAATATAGCGGATATTCTGGGCAACCTCATTTAACTTATCATTTGCAGCGGTTACCGCCTCTTCAACCTTTCTGTATCGGGCAAGATTCACACTGCAACTGCACCGTTTTTGATTTGCATCTACAACCGAACAGAATTGATCCATACATTCGTTATACTGGTCCTGGCACGATTTGTTTAATTCGGCCGTCTGTTCCAATCGCTCTTTGGCCTGGGTCAACGTTTCTTTATTTGCAACACGACCGGTAACTTTACGAATATCAACATCAATGTTGGAACCGGTTTGCTGGTCTGTTCCGGCAATTATTGCACGACCACCATATTCTGCGACACTGGGCCGCAGGGTTAATCCCGCACGACGAACCGCAGAATTACTGTTTATATCGCCCGACTTTTGTAATGTTAATTCGTTTCCACTGCGTGTTGTAACCGCACTGCGTGTCGTGGTATCTGGGGCCACCGTTGTATCGGATATTTTAGCAACATTTGGCACCGCACGTTGTGTTGATGTTGTCGCCACACGTCCCGCGGTGCGTGTTTTTGAAGATGTATCAGATTCCGTTGTATCTGGGGTTGATGCCGATGTTGTTGCCACCGATGGTATTACACGCGATGGAACCGGCCCGTCCGCAGCAAACACCGGACAGACAACAAGCACCATTAACCAAAATAACGGTTTGAATTTGTTCATTACTGAATATAATTATATCACAAACCACCATCTTAAAAAAGCAAATCATTAAAAATCGCATACTGTTTTTACAAAATATGCTGGACTGGGGCATAATTTTCGGCAACAATAAATATGATAAAAATCCTTTTGGGGGTATGCGGTGAAAAGTCTTGTTATAATTGGTGTTCCACGTTCTGGCAAAACAACACTGGCCAAAAGTGTTTTGGGTCTGTTTTCGGCCGATAAAAAGCCAGTTGCTTTTTTGTCGGCAGATTCAATTATTGGCGGATTAACCGATATTCAAAAACAGAACGTTTTTTGGGGCATCTTTGTTCGTCCAATGCGACACATCATACCGAAACTGAACAGCAAAACCAAAACCACCAGAATAAAATCTATGTTGGCATTTGTATCACGATTTATTCGTGAAACAGGCAATGTTGTTCCTGTGGTGTATGAGGGGGCATATATCGACCCAGAATTCGCCCATAAAACATTTGATTCAAAGAAATGTATGATTGTTGTAATTGGCTATCCAAATTGCAGTGTTGCCGATAAAGTCGCCGACATACGTAAATTTGATAAAAAAACACCATATTCACAACGTTCGGCTCAAGACTTGGAAAGACTTGTTGCACAAAACATCG
>JAGCRE010000133.1 GCA_017964865.1 Alphaproteobacteria bacterium
ACAACAAAATCATATTTGTCTGAAAACCCTGCAACCGACAGGCCATATTGCACACCATCACGCGATGCCGACACAACATTTACACGTGGTGCCCCATCACCCGAATCAAGAATAGTATCTGATATAACCGCACCATGTGGCACAATTTCTTTGTAAAACATTGGGTTGTCGTTCATACGCAATCCGCCAACATCTGGCAGACCCAAACCCAATTTTTCTGCAACAGAATCGGTCAAACCAATTTCGATTCGCCCCACCCCTTTGAATTGCCACAGGGCGAACAAATCATCAACATATTCATCTTCGTCAATAGTTTGCTGGTCCAACGAATAAACAGCACCCAAACGGTGTGTTTCATCGGCATCATATGTTGCCTGCAAACGTGCCGACCAATCACCCAAGAATTTTGATTTTTTTATCATCATATCGGGTTCAATCATACCGATATTGCCATATCCCGAAACACGTGCCGTAAAATCATCATTGGTATATTCCAATGGCTTTGCATTGGCGGTCGCCACAACCAAACAAGATAAAATTGTAATTACGCTGACCCGCATTTATTTTGCCCCCGCATCTTGCAAAATTGCGTTACGCAATTTATCAAAAGCGCGTTCTTCGATTTGACGAACACGTTCGCGTGAAATTTTATATTTCTGGGCCAACGCTTCCAGTGTTAATGCCGGGTCGGTTAAACGACGTGCCACCAATATTTCCCGGTCGCGTTCGGGTAATGCCGCCAGGTGCTTTTTCAACAAATCATACCCCAGCCGTCGCATTTCCATATTTTCAACCGTTTCGGCGATATTTTCATGCGTATCTGCCATATTAGACAAAACGTCTGTTGATTCTTCATCGTTTCGCATTGGGGCATTTAACGATACATCGCGTGCCGATATGCGGGTTGCCATACGTTTTACATCATTTTCCGGCACATCCAGGTATTCGGCCACCTGTTTCGTCTGGTCATCAGACATATTATTGTCCATTATGCCCAACGCACGTTTTGCCCGGGCCAGGTTAAAGAACACCCGTTTTTGATTCGCAGATGACCCAATTTTCACAATCGACCAATTATCCAGAATTGTTTCGTATATTTCTGCCTTGATCCAAAACATTGCATATGTCGAAAAACGAAAACCTTTTTCGGGGTCAAATTTCTGTAATGCCTGCATCAGGCCCATATTACCGCTAGCAATCAATTCGCCCATTGGCACGCCATAGTTTTTAAAATCATATGCCACCGACACGACAAGACGCAAATGGCTTGCCACCAATTTTTCAGCAGCAATATTATCGTGATTTTTTACCCATTTGGACGCATATTCATATTCCTCTTCAGCGGTCAAAATGGGAATTTTCTGGATAGTTTGTATGTATTGTGCCAGTCCGTTTTCATCACTGACCCCGCGGGCAGCAATGATGCTGGTATTTTGTGCAACTGGTAAAGCGTTCTTGATTTGCTTTTTCATAACATTTATAGTATAGCAATAAAATAAGATTTATCAAGGGCACTTAACTAACAGGAGTTTTTTCATGGCCACTATATTACAAAGAAATAAAGATTTGAAACCAAAACCCAAAAAGACACGCGAAGAATATGCCGAAGACGCCCTTTATCGCGAGGTATGGGAAGAAGTCAATAACGACAAAACAACCGCGTTCGTAAAGAAATACTATCGCCAAATGGTCGCGGCGGCGTTGATTGTAATGATTGCCGTTACCGGCATCCAAATTGGAATTCGTGAATATCGCAACAGTCAAATCGCACGTGCCATGAATTACGAAGCAGCCGTTGAAAATGTCGATGCAGACGCACTGGCCGCAATCGGGAAAAATACATCGGGGGCAACGGCTGATTTGGCACTGTTCCAATCTTATTTATTGAACAAAGATGTTGAAAATCTGGAAACACTGGCAAAAGATGGTCACACACGTGATTTTCGTGATTTGGCACGTTTGCATATAATCGGCATTCGTGGTGATGAAATGACCGGGGATGCGGTTGAAAAGTATCTGTCACCACTTAACACAAAATCATCACCGTTTTATTACACTGCATGTTTGACAATTGCACAAAAGTATTTATCCGAAGATAATCGGGTTGCAGCAAATAAATGGTTGGATAAAATTATAAACGATGATAATGCACCGGCATCGATATCTGCAACGGCCGAAATGTTAAGATAGGAATTATCCATGCGTAAAATATCAATTATTTGCGGTTTGGTTGTTTTATCGGTTCTGTCGGGATGTGATAAACACGACCCGATTTTACCAGGGGAACGCACATCTATATTTGATACGGCAAAAATTAAAACGACAGACGCAAAAATTGTTAAATTACCAGAATCCGCATTTGAAATGCCAGATGTCGATTGTCCATATAAACAGGATTCAACAAATACAATATGGAACGGCGGACGAAAAATCTTTACAGGTTTTCCAACGACAAATGCGGTTAAAAACGATGCACAACCGGTATGCAGTGGTAAATTTATCTATGCCGGATTAACCACAGGCGAATTAATTAAAATAAACGCATCAAACCGTCAAATCGTCTGGATTGCAGATATTTATCGCCCCAGCAATATGATGGGTGGTGCATCCGTCTTGGATATTGTGGCACCAATTGTGGTGCGTGGGGCAGATGTTTATGTTGGCGGTCTGGGTGACGCATTTTGCAAAATAAATGCAAATTCTGGCACAAAGAAATGGTGTACAGAGATTGCCACCGCCCAACCATTTATTATTGCCGATGATGTCATTTACGTTGTTGCAACAAACGGCAACCTGTATGCATTACGCGACAGCGATGGTTCGGCACACTGGATTACCCCGGTCAAAAAACAAAAGACCCCAAAATATGAAAATGGAATTATTACCGTATCCAAAGAAAAGTTTGATGGTATAACCGGGGAAAAGATTAAATAAAAACACCGGTGTTTGCCGGTGTTTTTTATTCGTATCTTAAACTGTCAATTGGGTTTAATTTGGCGGCCTTGAATGCCGGCACGACACCAGACGCGAGTCCCACCACAATCGCAACCGACACCGATAATAATACCGGCCACAATGAAAACGGAACACGATAGTGCAATATAAACCGCCCCACCCCCTGGGACAGACCGATACCCAGTGCCAATCCAATCATTGACCCCATAAACGATATCAAAACCGATTCAGACAAAAATTGCGTTATGATTTGTTTTTCTTGGGCCCCAATCGCCTTTCGCACACCGATTTCCCGCGTGCGTTCTGCAACCGACACCAGCATCATATTCATA
>JAGCRE010000134.1 GCA_017964865.1 Alphaproteobacteria bacterium
AGCACCACCCATAACATTCATATCAAACACCGCATTACGTATTCTGTCGTTTTCTATTTGCGGTATTTTCGTGTTATCCCAATATTCACTTTTATATATTTCTTGTACTTGATGTTCGTTTAAATCTTTTACGTCCTGTGGGAAATTTTTACCTGGGTATTTCGCAGAATATTTATCCAAAGTACTTTGTTTTATGCCCATATTGGTTGGTTCGTCTTTTTTTTGATTCTTGCCGGTGGTATATCCGCCCTCGCGTTCTTTTAATTGGTCATATGCTTGCTCAAACTTTTTATAATCGTCGCTGGTTTTCATGTCTTTTGCCTTGTTAACATTAATAAAAAAGACGGCAAAAGCCGTCCGTTTGATTGCGGATATTATATCATAATTAGCACAAAAAATCAACCCCGCAAAAGCGGGGTGAATTTCTGGCGGAGACGAATTCCTGTCCTTGACAAACAATAACCAACCCCAGATGCAAAAACTCTATCAAACATATCCGTTTTTGCGGGGGTGCTAATTGTTCGTCTGCGTATTCGCCATGCGTGCTTTGCACTCTGGTGTATCCCTTCGTCTCCGCTGATTAAAATAAAACACACCCGTTGGGTGCGTTTTATTTTAATTTGTGGCGGAGACGAAGGGATTCGAACCCTTGATACCCTTGCGAGTATACCACATTTCCAATGTGGCGCACTAGACCAACTATGCGACGTCTCCGGATATTTTTGGGTTTTAATTATTCTGCATCGTCTGGGGAATCAACTGCGACATCGTCTGCAACATTTTCACCCGCATCCAACGCCGGTTCAACCAACGTATTTTCCAATTCTGCATCAATTTCACGCAACAATGGGTCTTCGGTTGCGACCTCTAATGTTTCTTCACTTGTTTCAGAAATCGGTGCTTCCTTGTATGATTGAACGAATTCATGACGAACATTTTGCACGTCTAATTTGCCACTTGCGATTTCACGCAATGCAACAACCGTCAATTTATCGTCGTTTTTTTCAACGACCGGGGTCGCACCACCGTTCAAGTCGCGGACGCGTTGCGATGCCAACATTCCAAGTTCATAGCGGCTTTCCACATACGGCAAAGTATCAGAATTTGTTGTTCGTGCCATAATAAAATCCTTTGTTGAAATCTTTATAAGCCACGTTATAATGCCCTATGGTTGGCAAAAATGCAAGAAGAAAATAATAAAAATGATATTCAGACAATTACTTTCGGTTGCCGATTGAATGCAGTCGAATCCGAAAAAATTGCAAAAATGTTGGACAATGTTGTGCCACGTGCCGTTGTCGTGAATACTTGTGCCGTTACCGGCGAAGCCGAACGCCAATCTGCCCAATATGTTCGCCGGGTTGCACGTGAAAACCCGAATACCCCTATATTTATAACCGGGTGTGCAGCAACACATGATGCAACGCCATTTGAAAAAATACAAAATGTCCGCATAATTCATAACACTGACAAAATGGACGCTAATGCATATATTCGGGCGGTTACAGACTTTGATTTTTCTACAAACACGCCCAAAATTTGTGTTGCCAACCCCGACGGGCAGATGTCAAAGCAATTTATCCAAATTCAAAACGGGTGTAATCACGATTGCACATATTGCATAACCCGTCTGTTGCGTGGTCCATCGGTTTCGTTTGAATATGACGATATTTTGGCAGATGTGCGTTCGGCGGTCAAAAATGGATATGGCGAAATAGTCCTGACCGGCGTGGACAGTGCATCATATCACAAATTGTATGGTGGCAAACCGTTTTTAATCAGTGATTTGTGCCGAAAATTGTTGGCAGACGTGCCGGAAATTCGTCGTCTGCGATTATCGTCAATGGATCCGGCATCACCAGAAATATACAAAATTATCGATTTAATGCATGAAAATGACCGTATGATGCCACATTTACACCTGTCTATGCAGTCGGGGTCCGATACAATTTTGGAATCTATGCGTCGTCGCCACAATGCCAATATGGTTCGCGATATTGTCGCACGTGCAACCGGCATTACTTTCAGTTGGGATATTATTTGTGGTTTCCCGGGTGAAAGCGATAAATTGTTTACTGAAACATTAGATTTGGTTGCGGAAACCCGCCCGATTAAAATACACGCCTTTCCATTTTCGCCCCGCCCCGGCACAGCCGCCGCGACAATGCCAAATCAAATACAAAAATCAGTTGCAAAACAACGCGTAAAGTCCATTACAAACGCGGCAACACACAACCGTAAAACATTTATGAGCAAGCATTTGGGGCAAATTGTTTCTGTTTTAGTTGAAGAAAATAACCTTGGACGCACACCACATGATATTTCGGTAAAAATCATGGGCGATGACATACCAAATCGCACCATTTGTAATTGCAAAATTATTGGTATCGACGGGGAAACTTTCGTAGGAACAATCGAATAAAAAATTTATTGGAAATAACAAATGATGTTGCTATTATGCGAGTATGAAAATAAAGCAACTGATTGTATCTTTGTTATTGTTTGTTGTTGGTGTTGCAAACGCCGCCGATACAAAAGCACCCGAATTCACAACAAGTGCAAAATCAGCCTTTTTGATTGACTATGATTCTGGGGTGGAAATTGTTGCAAAAAATGCTGATAAATTAATGCCACCATCGTCAATGATTAAACTTATGACGCTGGCGGTTTTGTTTGATGAAATCAAGGCTGGAAACCTGACCCTGGACAGCAAATTACCCGTATCTGAAAATGCAGACTATAAAAATCCGTTGTGGTATCCGGCCAGCAAGATTTGTCTGGTCGCAGGTCAGGAAATAACCGTTCGTGATGCAATTTTGGGACTTATTGTTCTGTCGGGGGGCGATGCATCGGTGGTTGTTGCGGAAAAATTGGCGGGAACCGAAAATGCCTTTACCACAAAAATGACAACCAAGGCACGTGCTATCGGTATGGAACAATCAACATTTGGAAACGCAAGTGGTCTGCCCGATCCAAATAATTTAGCAACATCACGCGAATTGGCCACACTGGCGATTCATATTATTCGTGATTTTCCAGATTTATACCCGATGTTTGCAACCAAACGGTTTGAATTTGGTGATTATAAAACCGATTGGTGTCGTGATTGGGGACGAACACATACGGTAAATTACAACAAATTATTATTTACCATGGCGGGGGCAGACGGACTTAAAACTGGACATACCGCCGACGGGGGATACGGTATGGTTGCAAGCAGCAAGGTTGGTGGTCGCCGCCTGGTCGCAGTTATAAATGGATTCAATGGTCGTGGGCACGATGCTTTGGCGACGGAAATGAAAAAATTATTAAACTTTGGATATACAACAACGACAAACAAAACATATTATCGCCCAGGCGATACGGTTGTCGCCGTTCCAGTGTGGTATGGTCGCAAGCATACGGTTGACGCAACGGTCGAAAAACCGTTTGTCGTTACGTTGCCGAAAAACGTTCCGTTTAACGAAGTGCGTGTTCTGGTTCGTTTTCAAGAACCCATCGCCGCCCCAGTTTTAGTTGGTGATAAAGTTGGTGAAATTATCGCGGAACGCAACGGCAAAATTGTGGCACGAACACCCATCGTTGCTGCAGAACGTGTTGGTCGGGTTCAATTCTTTAGCCGTATTATGAAAAATATTGCGGTAATGATTGGGGGGCGGTAAAAATGGCTCCACGAAAATCTGCAAAGCCGGCATATTCTTTTCCAAACCCAATGGATAACGAAACACTGGTCGGACATCGTGATACACTGAACAACTTTATGGCGGCGTGGAACGTGCGGGATACCCACCCGATGCACCCGGTTTGGATGCTGTGTGGTCCACGTGGTATTGGCAAGGCAACACTGGCCTATAAAATCGCCAAGATGGTTTACGGCAATGTGGGTGATTTCTTTATAATCGATTTGGCTCATAACCTGGACCCGAACGGCAATCCATACCCGGCGGGGAAATCTATATCGGTCAAAACTGTAACATCAGTTATCGAACGTATGCAGATGTCGTCTATGTCGGGCGGGTGGCGTGTTGTTATAATTGATGCGGTCGATGAATTAACCATATCGGCGGCGAACGCATTATTAAAAATGCTGGAAGAACCGCCGGCAAACACCCTGTTTCTGTTGATTGTGCATCAGTTGGCGAATGTTTTGCCCACAATTCGATCACGTGCACGTGTGGAAAAAATGCGACCATTAAAAATAGACGAACTGCGTGAATTATGTGTTCAATTTATGCCAGATGCCGATATCAGTAACGATATATTACGCCTGTCGAATGGCAGTTTTGGGAAAATCGCGAACCTTAAATCATCGGGTGGCGATACAATATATGCAAAATTGATTGACACACTGGAAAACCCGCACAGCAACACCTGTGATTTAATGAATATCGCCAAACAGATTGCACCGACCCCTGCAATATACGGCATTTTATTGGACGTGATTGCACGTTTTGGACTGGCGGACATATATCCATCTGCGACACGCAGTATTGCCGACATTGAACGGATTCATCTGGAACCAGAAATTGGCATATTCAAAGTAATAAATGATATAAAAAAATGTTTACAGACACCCACTGCCATTTAACAGACGATTATTGTTCGGGCGAAAACCTGAAAATTGTGTTACAACATGCAAATGATGCTGGGGTTAAACGCATAATATGTGCGACCGCCGAGCCACATGATATCATGCCCGCAATAAAAATCGCAGAATCACACGATAACATATTTGTAACAACTGGTATTCATCCCGAATATGCTGGAATAAATGCAACCGAATTTTTAACAAACAATGTTTTGTCGCACCCAAAAGTTATCGGTGTCGGTGAAATTGGTTTGGACTATCACGAACGAAACGACAATCGTGCCGACCAGATAAAATTATTCGAAACGCAAATGGAAATTGCACGTAAATATAATTTACCGATTGCAATTCATACACGTGATGCCGACAATGATACTGCGGCAATAGCAACCGGGGTATGTGGGGTTATGCACTGTTTCACATCGGGCTGGGAATTGGCGAAAACAATGTTGGACCGGGGATTTTATTTTTCTGCATCGGGGATATTGACGTTCAAAAACGCGGATTCTGTTCGTGAAAATTTTGCAAAAATTCCGGTGGACAGAATTGTAATTGAAACAGATGCCCCCTATTGTGCCCCGGTGCCATACCGCGGAAAAACGTGCGAACCATTTATGGTCACGCAAACGGCAAAAGTGTTGGCAGAAATTAAAAATTTGCAAATAGACGAATTGGAATCTATACTGGAACAAAACGTATTAAAACTGTACCCAAAGATAAAACAATAAAATGACACGCAGTATTATAAAATTTGGCCAGGTCGCAGAAAACCGCAAGGCACGATTTAATTACTTGATTGAAGACACAATCGAGGCTGGCTTGTCTATGACTGGGGCGGAAATAAAATCGGTGCGATATGGGCTGATTACCATTGTCGATGGGTTTGTGCAGAAACGTGGCGATAATTTATTCTTGGCGGGGGTGGAAATTCAAAAATTACCCACCGCGGCACGCATTGTGAACTTTGACGAACGTCGCCCACGTCAGTTATTGTTACACCGGTCGCAAATAAACCGTTTGATTGGCCAGTTACAAGAAAAAGGTGCAACAATCGTTCCATTGAAAATGTATTTTAATAATCGCGGCAAATTAAAGGTGTTATTGGGCATTGGCCATGGAAAACACAATGTTGATAAACGTGAAACGATTAAAGCCCGCGAATGGGAACGCAATAAATCCCGCATATTAAAAGGTAAATAATCCGAATACCTAAATTTACCCTATTTCCTCTTGCTATTTTTTTGTGTGTTTATTACCATCGTATCGTATTATTCGGGGGGATTTTTAAGCCATGAAAACCAACGGTTTAACCACACGCCAGGTGGATATTAATCGTCAAAAATACGGCACAAATAAAATGCCAGAACCGCATGTTCGCAGTGCGTTTAGTTTCTTGATTGATGTATTTAAAAATAAAATAAACCTGATGCTGTTGGTTATGACCGGCATATTTGTGATTCTTGCCGCATTTGGTTATGGCGATATGGTTGAAGCATTTGGTATTGGAATAGTATTGGTAATTGTTGCAATCGTTAACGTCACAACAAAAATAACAAGTCAAAAACGAACATTGGAATTACGGCGGCGGGCATCAATGTTATATTCGAACGTTATAAGGTCGGGCCATGTTATGCGTATCGACAGTTCTGAATTAGTTGTTGATGATATCGTTTTATTACAGGCGGGCGAAACCATCCCCGCGGATGGATATGTTATTTCCGGTAAAATCACTGTTAACAATTCAATACTTAATGGTGAAAGTGCCGAAGTTCACAAATATCCTGATCCAAAATTTCATTTTGAACGCAACAACCCCATAACATCAAATGAATATACCGACACAAATCATCTTTTTGCCGGCACAACAGTCCAAAGTGGCGAATGTGTTATGCGTGTTGCACGTGTTGGAATGGATACAGAAAATGCAAAGATACTAAATTCGCTAAACCATATACACGAACCTAAAACAACGTTGCAAATTCAACTGGATAAATTGGCGGGACAAATCGGACGCATGGGGTCGATATGTGCTGGACTGGTTTGTATTGTAATGTTCGTCATATATGCATCCAGCAATACTATTGATAATTTCGGCGACGCGATATATGTATTAATAAACATAATAACGATTTCATTAACTATATTTGTTGCTGCCGTTCCCGAAGGTTTACCATTTATCATTAGTATTATTACGGGACAAAATGTACGGAAAATGATACGGGCAAACATATTGGCCAAGAACCCGAATACAATACCCCAAACCAGTTATATAAAATTGCTGTGCACCGACAAGACCGGAACAATTACCCATGGAAATCTGGTTCCGATGGCAAACTATCTGGGGGACGGGACAAATATTGGGTTCAACGCTACCTATGGGGGTGCCGCCATAGATCAATTTGTTCGCGGTATTATTCTGAACAGTCGAACAATGTTGGATAAAAACGGACATATTGTTGGTGGTAACACCACAGAACGTGCAATTTTTGCAATACTGGCCCTGGGCCGACAGAAAATCAAAGCACTGCATCAAAAACACCCAAAAACAGCAAGAATTCCCTTTACCAGTGCTAATAAATTTTCGGCAACGACCGTTAAATACCAGAATCACCAACGCACTTATATCATGGCTGCACCAGAAAAAATTTTAGCACACAGTAAATACTACATTGATTCCGATGGCAATATTCACCCGATAAAACGCGGCCTGGTTCAACGGTTAATCAAATACAATGCTGGTCGTGCAATGCGGGTTGTTGCCACCGCATATTGCGATAAAAAATTATCCAGTGGAACCATGCCAGATAATTTAGTATTTATATCATTAACAACAATGCGTGATGAAATTCGCCCTGGGGTTGCCGATGTTGTAAATCAATTACATGAATCAGGCATGCAAATTATGATGATTACCGGTGATATTTTGGACACTGCACGTGTTATTGCCACCGATTGTGGCATAATATCCAATAAAAATGACATTGCGATTACCGCAACAGAATTTGATATGTTGCCCGATTGGCGTGCAAAACAAATGTTGCCAAAAATATGTGTAATCGCACGTGCAACACCACAAACAAAATTGCGTGTTGTAAAACTGGCTCAATCACGTGGATTATCAATCGGCATGTGTGGTGACGGAACAAATGATGCACCCGCATTAAAGGCCGCCGACATCGGTTTTGCTATGGGTGACAGCACCGATGTATGCAAGGCAGCAAGTGACGTCATAATTACAGATAATAACTTTATATCCATTGCTAACAGTATTTTGATGGGACGAACATTTATGCACAATGTTTCAAACTTTCTGCGATTTCAATTACCAGTCAATTTTATGTTGGTGACATTAAGTATTCTGTTTCCATTGTGTGTTGGAATCGATGCATTGTATGCTGTGCAAATTTTAGTAATTAACATTGTAATCGACAGTTTGAATTCAATGGCGTTTGGTGGCGAACCAGCACATGTCGAATACATGACTGAATCTCCACGTAATCGCAACACGCCATTAATCACAAAACAAATGATTTCACAAATAATGTGGATGACGGCTGCTGGGGTATTTATTTTCACGTTGACGTTATTGCCCCCAATATTAAACGCATTTAATTCTGCGGGCGAATATATGTCCGGACGATTTGCATTACTGGTAATTATGGCTATGCTGAATGGTTTTTGTGTTCGCAGTTCTGGATACAACATATTCCGCGGAATTACGAAAAACCCAATGTTTATTACGATCGCATGTATCGTATTTGTTGGAACATTTATGTGCGTAAGTTTTGGTGGAAATATCTTGCAAATGGCCCCAATGAATCTGCCCCAGTGGTTAATTATCATTGGGCTTAGTGTGACAATAATACCGATAAATCTGGTTTATAAATTCATCTATCGCACACCAAAAGCATAGTTATAAAAAAAACCACCACATTTGTGGTGGTTTTTTGTTCTTCTTCCCCGTCTATTAACGAGAATAGAATTCGACGACCAGTTCTGGAAACATCTGAACCGGATATGGAACATCTGCAAATGCCGGAACACGTGTAAATGTCGCAGTGAAATTCGCACTGTCCACATTGATGTATTCTGGAAAATCACGTTCCGCCGATTCCAATGCCAACACAACCAATGGCATTTGTTTTGCTTTTTCACTGACGGTGATGACATCACCCGGTCTTACCTGGTATGAAGCAATTTTAACGCGTTTACCATTGACATAGATATGACCATGGCTGACCAACTGACGTGCTGAAAACACTGTTGGTGCCAATTTAGAACGATATACAACGGCATCCAAACGACGTTCCAACAACCCAATTAAATTATCTGGGGTGTCACCACGCATATTGTCTGCTTCGGCATAATACGCATGGAACTTCTTTTCACCAATGTTACCATAGTAGCCCTTTAATGTCTGTTTTGCACGCATCTGTTTTGCGTAATCAGACGAATTGCCACCACGCGATGTTGGTCCATGCTGACCCGGTTTATATTTACGTTTGTTAAACGGTGATTTTGCCTGGCCCCAAAGGTTAACACCCAATGAACGGCCAATTTTTAATTTACGAGTGCTGCGTTTTGCACCTGCTCTTGCCATAATTTTATCCTTTTGTTTTGGTTTTTCGGTGCCAGATATTTAACAGAATCCTTATCATACATGGGACCAAAATTCACCATGACTTAATCAGTTCTGGTTACCCAGCGGGGCTTAGTCTATAATGTTTTTTACGTAAAATCAAGAAAAATCTGCGATTTTAATATATCTTGCCAATGACGTTCGCACATGTCAGGAATTTTTGAATTTCACATGATTTTGCAAAATCCATCGCACGATTAAAATGACGACCAATGTGTTCAACACCATGTGCATCATCGCTTAGTAACACTGGAACACCCTTTTGGGCGGCCATTTTCAATATACGTGATGATGGGTATGGTTCGGTCAACCCCCGGTCATAACCACTGGTATTTATTTCCAGTGCGGTTTTTGATGCGGCAATCTTATCAATCGCATAACGTTCATATTCCGCCCAGCAATCTTCGTTACCGACCCCAACCTTGCGTGGCAAGTCAATGTGTGCCACCCAATTGAATAAGCCTGTTTCACCGGCACGTGCCAATTTGTTCCAATATGCTTTCAGCATTTCTTCACGCGTTTTTGCATCTGCCTTGCCAATGTCACAAACATTGCACAATTTTCCATTATTATCGATAAAGTGTGATGCACAAATGATATAGTCAGGCTGTAACTCTCTTGACACGCGATCAAACCCAGCAAACCAATCGTAAGTATCAAAAAAGTCCATTTCCATCCCACAATACAATTTCATATCGCTTTTTTCGGCCAGGCGTTTCATTTCCTTGTAATGGGGTTTGAACTTTGCAATTGCTTCATCAAACGACGAACAGTAAATTGCATCATAGCCACCCTTGACCGCATATGGGTAAAAGTTTGTTTTAGTTATATCGGGGTGAACAACAAAATGATTTGATATACCAAAAGATTTAAAACCCAACTTTTCTGCACGTGCAACCATTTCCGCAGATGTATTGCGTCCATCAAAGCCGATTGTATGTGTATGCAGTGAAAAATCTTGAACCATATTTGACATTAAAACTTTACACGCGGTGCCTTGCGTTCTGAAACATCGGCTTCAAATAATTGAGCCTTATCTATACCAAACATACGGGCGACAATGTTCGATGGGAACTGTTCCACTGCATTGTTTAAGCCCATTACAACCGTATTATAAAACTGACGCGATGCCTGAATCTTGGTTTCTGTATCGGTCAATTCACGTTGTAATTCCAAGAAATTTTCATTTGCTTTCAGATTTGGATAACTTTCTGCCAATGCAAAAATATTCTTTAACGCACCTGACAACGCGTTTTCCGCAACCCCACGTGCATCGGCACCCGTTGCAGACATTGCCGAATTACGTGCCGCAATAACCGCGTTTAAGGTTTCTTTTTCGTGTTTTGCCGCACCCGATACCGTTTCCATTAAATTTGGAATTAAATCATAGCGACGTTTTAATTGCGTATCAATGGTTGCCCAAGCCTCACGCACCTGGTTGCGACGCGACACCAAACCGTTATAAACCGCAACAAAGTATAATAATACTACCGCAATAATCGCGATTGCCGTCCACATATTAAATCCTTTTAGTTAAAAGTTATTCATCAACTTCTTTCATAATTTTATTATATGTCATCAATATCATTTTTTCAATTAAAAACGCCCCGTGGGGCGTTTTATTATTTTTTCCAGAACGCAAATCCATGACGCGTTGATTTTTCTTCGCGATGTTTACGTTCTTCGACAGCACGACGACGTTCTGCACGACGTTCATGGAACAAACGTGCCGATTCTTCGTCCCGCTGAATCAATTTCAATGTCGTAACCGACAATTTATCATTGCGGGGTTCTTCTTCGAATTCGACGATATCATTTTCGTTCAAGAAACGAATGCCCGCCTCTTTCAATGCACTGGAATGAACAAATACATCATCTGTGTTTCCGTTTTCATTTGGCTCGTCCGGAGTAATAAACCCAAAACATTTTTTGCCGTTATACCATTTTACTTTTCCTTTCCGCATATCTTGTGTCCTTTGCTATGCTTGTTATGGTCCCTGGCACAATCCATGAACCTGATTTAATTGTTACGCATTATTGAATGTAATACAAGGAAAAAACGACAAAGCCAAAACCGAATTATTTCCCAGTAATAACAAAGCATTACTGTTTATAATAACGTTGCACTTCCTTCATAACAAAGTTAAATAATTTGCCCGCCGTCGTATTTGTCGGTGCCGACCACGCACGATTACGATATGGCATCGCCGCAACCAATATGAAACGCATCATAAAGTGAAAAATTTCAATCTCTTGGGCTTCGGTCAACTTGGCCGGCGAAGTTGTTAAATGAAATACTTCATTTTCAATCGCGTTATCCAATTTGTCGGTAATAATATCAATCATTTTTTGCGGATAATACATTGTGCATTTTTTTGGAAAGCCTTCGAACAACGACATACCTATTCCGCGTTCATACAATATATTCCAACCAACACGATCGAACAAATCTTCCAAACAATCGCAAATCATTAAATTATATTGCTTTATTCCGTCTTCCATATAATCCGCAACTTTGCGTTCGATATTGTCCGATGCCTCATTCTTTTTACGACGGGTTTGTTCATATTGCGTATGGGTCAGACGTTCAAATTCAAAGAACGTTCGAACCTGGCAAATAATTTCCATTGGCACAACGTGTTCATTATCGTGTCCAATGTTCAAAATAATTTTTGCATCACGATAGTTACGCGGATTATCCATATCATAAAACTTATCCCGCATAGAAACAATACGATCTGGCATTGTTTCACGAACACGTTCAATAAATGTGCGTGCCTGGGGCACCAAATCAAACAAACACTTTACACGCCAAACATCACGCAGACGCAAGTGTGGTTTTTTTATTTTATCTAATTCGCGAACCAAATCCACCGCAATTTCTTCGTGTCCACGCCCGATAATACGCAATACTGTTTCCGATGCCGCAGTTATGAATTTATTTGAAAATTCGCTGCGGATTTTATCGGCAATTGCACGACCCGATGCTGCACGTTCATGTGATGAAATAACACGTTCCGCCGTTGTTGCAACATCGTTAACATAATCATTGTAATACTTGCCCGTAATTTTATCTAATGCCCGCGAAAGGCGTTTTTGTGCGGCAACAATAACCGTTACAATTGATGACACAGACAAATCAACCTTGTGTCCGTCACGCACAGAAAAAAACTGATTACGCATCGGGTCCATATCCAAACGATGCTGAACCAAATATGGCGACAATGGGTTAATGTCGGATATCTTTATTTTTTCATCGATGCCGCAATCGTTTTCATAGTCGTATTTTACGACCGGTGCCTTTGGTGCACCCAAACATTTTCCCAAAACATGAAACACTTCGCGGAACCAGTCCATACCATCGGCATACATTGTCCGCAGATAATCGGCGGCTTCTTCATTAATACGACGTTCAGCCACCGCCCGGTCAATGTCGGCCAGGTTTTTCCGGTCGTGGTCCGCGGTCATATCTGCCGCAAAAGTGTCGGGAACGTTTTCCTTCATTATTATCGCCCTATTTCATCATTGGGAACAAGATAACATCACGTAATGTCGGTTGGTCAAATATAATGTTTGCCAAGCGGTCAACGCCCAACCCAACGCCCGAAATCGGTGGAAAACCATGTTCCATTGCACGCACAAAATCATTGTCGGGATTAAATGCTTCTTCATCACCATTGGCGATATTTTTCGCCTGGGCTTCAAATGCTGCCAGCTGCTGAATTGGATTTACCAATTCTGAATACCCCTTGCATAATTCTGCACCGCATACCAATAATTGGAACATATCCAAACACCTGTCATCGGCATCACTGTGACGTGCCAATGGTACCATATATGTTGGATAGTTGTATAGGAATGTCGGCTTTACA
>JAGCRE010000002.1 GCA_017964865.1 Alphaproteobacteria bacterium
CACGAACAATATGTAACCGCCCTGCCCGTGTATCATCGTCAATATCGTCCCGCATAATTGGACAATTGTGATAGAATGTGTTTATCAGTTGTGCCAAATCATACGCATAGTTTGCAATTAAATCGGTCGCCCGATTATCAAACGCCGATAGTACTGTGCGGTCAAAGTCCATAATTTGAATCAACAGGTTACGTTCGTCGGCATTTAATTTATATTCTTTCTGGGCTTTGTTTTCTGTGCCCTGGACTTTATTCAAAATGCTGTTTAACCGAACGGCAGTATATAAGATGTATGGTCCAGTGCGTCCTTCGAACGATGTGATTGCAGATGGATCAAAAATATAGTCCGAACGAACATCGTGCAGCAAGTCGTTAAACTTTACCGCAGCCAAAGCAATGGTTTTAATTGTGTCGTCATCTAACTCTTTACCAGATTCGGCAACGCGTTCCTGGACAGCGTCTATAGCAGTGTCCAAGATGTCGTCCAGTCCCGCTGCATTTCCGTCGCGGGTCTTGAACGGTTTGCCGTCGGAACCGTTGATTGTGCCGTATCCAATATGTTCAAATTTTTCATATGGATATATGCCCGACATATCGGCGGCACGAAACAGTTGTTCGAAATGTAACGACTGACGCAGGTCGGTAAAGTAAATGATTTTATCGGGGTTGTCGGTTTTCTTGCGACAATATACCGCCGCCAAATCGGTTGAATCATATGTGTCGGCACCACGTGAATCACGCCACATATATGGTGGCATTGGTGCGTTGTCTGTGTCGCGTTTAAGGTTGATTACTTCTGCACCGTCGCTTTCATAAATCATATTTTTCGAACGCAAAATTTCTTCAACGTCTGGTAAGTATTTTGCAGCGTTACGTTCGCCTAAATCGTAATCAAAAGGCAATATATTCAAACGGTTAACCGTATTATTCATTGAATCCAGCGAAATCGCCAAAAACTTTTCATATAACGCAAAATATCCCGGATGCCCCGCCTGGAACTGTGCCTTGATCTCTTGGGCACGTGCCTGGAAATCGGGATCTTGTTTTGCCAAACTGGATGCCGCCGGATAATATGTGTTTAACTCTGCTGGGTCAATTTCGAAATCAACCGGGGTCGATGGATCAAAGTCTGATTGAAAATACGGCAATTCTGGATGCAGGCGTTCAATCCATGCGATAACCAATCCCATTGGTTTGCCCCAGTCACCAATATGGTTCCATGAAAAAGTCTTATGCCCAACAAAACGTGCAATACGATTAAATGTGTCGCCAACAATCGATGTGCGTAAATGACCAATGTGTAATGATTTTGCAACGTTATATGCACCATAGTCCATATCAATTGTCATTGGTGTGTCTGCGGCAATATGTTCCGGTGTCGTGGCGTTTTGCCATATGAAATCATCGCGTAATTTGATATTGATAAAACCCGGTCCGGCAACATTTGCGTCGGCAACAAAATCCAATTCGGCCAATTTACCAACCAATTCATTTGCCAATTCACGTGGGTTTTTACCAACGCTTTTTGCCATAACCATTGCGGCATTTGTTGCAAAGTCACCAAATTCACGATTGCGTGGCGATTCCAGGTTGACGTTCATACCCAACGTTTCATTTACTTTTGCAGAGACATATTTATAAAGATTCATTTTTAATAACCCCATACAATTAAATCTGTAATACAACACGCACACGCAGACCGCCCATATCACTGTTTTCCAAGAATATCTGGCCACCATGATTTTCAATGGCCGTCTGGGCAATCGACAACCCCAAAC